>JAAKFN010000029.1 GCA_011065045.1 Candidatus Anoxychlamydiales bacterium | reverse complement strand
ATGTAAGATTAAATGCATGATCTTAAACAAAATGAATCAATTAGGACTTCCTCTTAGTTATATTGCATGACTGCAAGTGATAACGGCAAATCATTGCTCAAATATTACTTATGCAACAACGCCTAATCAAAATACTTATGAGCCCTTGAAATTAATGGAATCTTCTTACAAAGCAGGCTTGTCCAATTGTTCTAATGGTGAAATTAGTGGTCGACTAAATATAAAAAACAATCAAGTTTTAATAAATTTGAACAGAAATAAAATCGTAGTTAAATGTGCAAATGGATCTACTAGAAATTATGAACGATACATAATTAAAAATATAGGCACACAAAAATTATGGGGCCAAACGTTGGAGACTAATGTTGCTTGTTTTTATTTAAAAGAAGAAAACCTGCCAAATAATAATAAGATACTTTATGAATATGACTCTTCATATAGGCTATTGAAAATTTGCACAACTAATTTTAATAAAAACAAAATATATTCAACCATAAATTTTCAACATTTAAATAATCGACTTACCTTAACTTCTAGTGATAACAAAACCCTGCAATACTTTTTGATAAATCGAAGTAACTACTCTTTACAAAGTCAAGGTCATTTTCCTGAAAAACCTAATGAAGCTTATGAATATACTTACGATGATGATATTAAATTCAGTATTTCTCAAAGAAATAAACCTGATGGCAGAGATTATCATGTAGAATATTATACAAGAGGAACTCACGTTGTAAATGGTAATACAATACAAATTAAAGATGCTTCAGATCCAAAATTAATGAGGGTAAAATCAATTAAATCAAAAACAGGTGCTAATGGAGAGTTAATTGAAAACTATAAATTTATATATCACCATGGTCAAGATCCAACATCCGGTTATACTGAAGTATATGATGTAAACAATGTAAAAACAATTTATAGATATTCCAACTTAAGATTGGATGCTATTGAAAAATATGATGAGAGCAATGTTCTAAAAAATAAGGAAATTATCTCTTGGGGGAAGGGGCAAGATGGAACAAAAGATGTAACTTTTTTACTCTCTAAAACATTTTTAGATTCTAAGCAAAATGTAATTTTTTATAAAGAATTTATATATGATCAAAAAGGAAATATTATAAAAGAGTGTTTGTATGGCAATTTGTCTGGTGAAAATGAATCAGTTAAGTTTGATGCTAAACTATCTTTTGAAAGAAATATAAATAATGTAAAAACCAACTTAGAGAATTTTTCAAAATATAAAACTTATACTAATGATATAAGAAACCTACTTTTATCAGAAGAAGATGATAATCAAGTAAGAATTCAATATTCATATGTTGGAGGAACAGATCTCGTCAAATCTAAAATTATTAAAAATAAAAATGAAATAAAAATCAGAGAGTTTTATGAGTATAATGCTGATCTTATTTTAGTAAAAGAAATTATCGATGATGGTCAAAATGATAATGCATATGATCTTACCCAAGTAACTCAAAGATTGATAAAGATAATTACTCCTAAAGGAGAAAATCCCTTTATTAATTTGCCCGAGGTTATAGAGGAAAAATATTTTGATTTTGAAGAAAAAGAAGAGAAACTTCTTAAAAAAACTGTTCTAACATATTCAAATCATGGAAAAGTTATAAAAGAAGATATTTATAACTCCAAGAATCAATACGAATATAGTATTGAAAAGAAATATGATGATCAAGGGAGAGTAATTGAAGAAATAAATCCAGAGGGTCATAAAACAACATATGATCTATATGATGCAAATTATAATTTACTAAAAAAGAAAGAGTCATTAGGAAAAAAAACAAGCTTTGAATATGATTTTGTAAATAGATTAACAAAAAAAGAAGAGATTCCAATATCTGGAAAAAATCATAAAACTCAGATTTCATATGATCTAAAATCAAATATTATTTCAACTTCCGATTATTTAGGAAACTCTACGAATTTTGAATATGATTGGTTTAATAATTTAATAAAAACTATTAAACCTTGTAGCAATAGTGGGAATGTTACAATAAGTTCAACGTATGATGATATGTCCAGAAAAACTCAAACAATAGATGGTAATGGCAATGTAACTAAAACCGAATATAATTCCTATAACAAGCCGATTGCAATAACATATGCAAATGGTTCAGCAGAGAGATTTACCTACAATTTAAATGGAACTTTAAAAAAACACATTGATCAAGAGGGAAACTCAACTACGTATGAATATGATTTTCTTCAAAGAGATATAAAAAAAAATGTAAAATCTTCTGATAATAAATCTAAGGTTACTCATGAAAAAAAATATATTTCTTTTAATTTATTGTCACAAAAGGATTTTGAGGGAAACATCACAACATATACATATGATCATGCCGGTAGAAAAGTTTTAGAAAAAATTAACAATGAAGAAATTGCATTTTTTTATGATGATCTCTCAAGGCTTTGTACAACAGTTTTGATGGATGACGATAAATCCTTATATAATTTTGAAGTTAAAGATTATTTGGATAGAGTGATTGAGGAAAGAAAAGAAGATAATTCTCATAACATATTTTATAAAATTGGTTATAGATACGATCCTCAAAATAATAAAATTTCAATTATTAGAAACATAAATAATCAAATCGCTGTAGAAAAATTTGAATATGATGTTTTTAACCGTCTTATTAAGCATGAAGATGCTGGTGGTATCATCGATACTACCCAATATATTGAAGATAATAGCCATTTACAAAAAAAACATATAGATCCGGTAGGTCTCCAAACAATAGAAACTTTTGATTCCTTAGGAAGGATAAGTACTCAAGAAAAGTTTATTGAGACAACTCTTCTTTCCAAAGAAGAATTTACGTATGATTTATCAGACAATCTCATGCTTCAAAAAAGCACAGTTATAAATCAAAAAGATAAAAGTTCTAAAATTATTGAAATAAAAAGAGAATATGATGAAATGAATAAAGAAAAGTTTCTTATAGAAGCTTTTAATTCAAAAGATCAAAAAGAGACAAAATACACATATACAAAAAAAGGACAATTATCTCAAATTTTCAGACCTAATCAAATTGTTTTAACATATGAATATGATTTTTTAGGCAATAATACTAGATTATTTTCTTCTTGTCACCCAGAAGTTAAAGAAATAGATTATGAATTTACCTACAACAATCTTGGGCAAATGATTGAAGCAAAAAATAATATTTCAGGATTGAAAACCACTAGAGATTTAGATCATAAGGGTAGAATTCTAAAAGAAACTTTAGAAAATAATCTAACAATAAAAAATATTTATGATAAAAAGGGAAATAAGATAAAACTTATTTTACCAGATCAATCTTCTATAGAATATGAATATGATCCGTATCATCTTAAAAAAGTTATAAGAAAAGATTCAAGTGGATTTGAGTTATATAGACATGAATATTTAAATTATGATTTAGATGGTAATATACTACATCAAAGTCTTATAAACAGGGGCCCTCTACAGCAATATTTTGACATTATTGGTAGGAAAACAAAACTTGAAACCCGTCATTTTACTCAAACAATTGATCTTTTCAATCCAGATGGATCAATTAATCAGATGACATATAAAACAGCTTTTAGCAAAGATACATCTAAATATGAATATGATTTTTTAAAACAATTAACAAAAGAAGAGGGTTTATTTACAAAGGATTATAGCTATGATTCTCATCATAATAGGCTAGAAAAGAATAACGACTTCTATGAAATCAACGATTTAAATCAAGTTATAAAAACTGCTATCGATGAAACAACATATGATCCAAATGGTAATCCTCAACATAAACAGATATCAGATGGAGATATCTTTTATAAATATGATGCTTTAGACAGGCTTGTTTCTATCGAAAAAACAAATGATTATAAGCTTGAATTTGAATATGATGCACTTCATAGGAGAACTTTTAAAAAATATATTAAATATGTCAATTATTGGTTTTCATCTGAATGGGAAGAAAAAAGTGATGATAAGTATTTATATGATAATCAAAATGAAATAGCTGCTTTAGATAGGCAAAATATATTTAAAGAGCAGAGTTCTAGGAAATAGTAATTTAGCTGAAATTGGTGCTGCTATAGCTTTAGAAATTGATAATAATGTGTATGTTCCTATTCATGATATTCAAGGCAATGTTGCATGTGCCATCTCAAGTAATAATGATATAGAAACTTATAGGTATTCTGCTTTTGGTGAAGAAAAAATATTTAAAAATAAAGTTGAATATCCAGAATCTCAAATAAAAAATAATTGGAGGTTTTCTTCTAAAAGGAAGGATGAATCTAACTTGATATATTTTGGAAGAAGATATTATGATACCGATTATGGCAGATGGGTTACTCCCGATCCTGGAGGCTTTAAAGATGGTTTGAATCTATA
The DNA here is from genome assembly GCA_011065045.1 of Candidatus Anoxychlamydiales bacterium. Classification (GTDB taxonomy): domain Bacteria; phylum Chlamydiota; class Chlamydiia; order Chlamydiales; family SM23-39; genus JAAKFX01. The sequence continues at coordinate 10,706 of JAAKFN010000029.1, read as the reverse complement.
TGCATTTGTATTAAATGATCCTCTTATCAAGGTAGATTTATATGGGTTAGAGTTTCTTGCTTATAATCCAGACTCTAATTTTTATAAGGCAATGGATCGAGCTTCAGGAAAATCTCCTTCTCGAGCTTTTGATCTAAATAAAAAAGAAATATCTCCTAATAAAAGAATTTATTTTTCAAATGGTATTTATAATTCATTCAAAGAGGCAGGAGAATCTGCTGAGCATTTGTCTAAAATGGCAAATAATAGTAATATATATGGTATTTATAATGAACACTTGGGTAAGGGGTCAGATATTTTAAGAGCTGGTATGTCTCTTATGTTTGGCATAAGCTCCAAAGCAAGTAAATTAATTGCAAATGAGTGGGTTAAATATTTGGATAAAGACGAAAAAAATAAAATCTTGCATTTTTGTCATAGTGAGTCAGCCTTAAATACAAGAATTGCATTAGATAGAATAGATAAATCATATAGAGAAAGAATAGGGTTAGTTGCTATTGCTCCTGCTGGGCATATTTCGAAAACTCTTGTTAATGAAGCGAGACATTATGCAAGTAAAAGAGATTTTGTACATTTAATAGATAACAAAGGTTTTATGGAGAATTATGACAATATTGTTACTTTGCCTCCAAGTCCAAGTGCGAAAATGTGGGATCATAATTTTATGAGTCCTACGTATGCTCCTTCTATGAAGCAAGAAATTGATGATTTTATTAAATAATTTTAGGTAAAATATGTTGAAGTATTTAGTTGTTCTTCTTTATTTATTTTCAGGCTGTAAATCACAGTCTATTGATTCTTACAAAAAAGAACCTAAATATGTTCATTTGGCAGATGAAATTATTAAAGTGACTTCAGAAGAATTGAGAGAGAAAAAGAATCTCATATTAATTGGCACTGGTGGAAGCTTAATGCATGAAGTAAAAAAAATATCTATGAGTTATTTGTATCCTGGAAGTTTTAATATAGCAGAAACAAGAGATCTTGTAATTTTTGCTTCACAATTATTCTTGAAAAACATCAATATCAACGAAGAGATTAAACCTTATTTAATTCACGATCCTTTCCAAATAAATGATATAAAAATTTTTATAAGTACTCAAAATGAAAAAAGCCCAATTAGAGCAGTAACTTTATCTTCTGAAAAACTTATATTTTATATTTCAGACAAAGAAGAAGTTCTAAAAAAAATCCATGAAGAAACTTACGAAGAAGCCTTAAAAATAGTTGAAAACGAAAAATCTAGTAAAAAATGAGATTTTCTTTAGTTATTTTTTCACTAAAGCTTATTTTATGTTTAGCTAGAAAATTCATTTGGGTAATTGCATTTTAGATAAGTCAAATACAGTAAAATAAGAACCTCCATTGCCATCAGCAATAAACTCAATTATAAAAGGAACTTGTTTACCACAAGCTTGAGCAATCCATTTCTCATAATAACCCTCCTTTTTTAAAAGAGACGGAGGAGGAGTGATTTCATAAGAGTCGACAACCATAAAAGTATTTGAAAATTCTCCTTTTTTGTTTTCTAGTATGTGTTCACGAGAAAAAATTTCAATGCTTGTCAATACATCTTGTTCTAAAATTAAAGAAGCATTTGTCTTGCCCATAATTCTTGCAATAGTTTTAGGAGGACGATTATATTGAGCTTCGAAAGTAATATTAAAAATCCAGGTTTGTGCGTCATCAGTTAATATTATGCGATGATACCATTCTCCAATGATAGGATGCTTTTTACTTTCTTTGAATAGTAAAGGAGTAGAAATTTTTATTGAATCTATAATAAAGTCGTATTCTTTATTTTCTAAACCAATTCTATTGCTAATCTCTAAAAGATAATCTTTAATATAACCTCTAATTTCCGAATCTAAATATTTTTCATATAGAGAATTTGGTTTTATAGCTTTTTCTGTGGTTATAATTTCGCAATGGAGTTTAAAAAATAAAAAAACAAAACAAAATAATAAAATTTTAAATTTTGACAAGATAAACCTTCATACAATTCCAGAAAATTTTAAATGTTTATATCACTTTAAATGTATTTTTTCAAAATTAAAATTTTTAGTTAGATATTGACTTATTTTTTAATTTGGCTGTACAAAGTTTGATAATGAAAGCAAAAAACATTGAACTAGTCGGTGAAAACCATATGACAAATATCTTCAAAAGCAGCTTATCTAATATCCTAGATCTATTTTATCCCCATCTTTGTCTTCACTGCTCTTCAAAATTAGAAAAAAATCACTTTTATTTTTGTAAGATTTGTTTAAATGATTTTTCTTATCTCGAGGTTCGAGATAATGTTTCTACTTATGCTGTTTTTGAAAATATGGGATGCATTAAAACTCTTTTAAAAGAGATAAAAACACAAAAGATTTTATCTATAACGAAGATAACAGCGGCTTTTATTGTAGTTCAACATTTTCGATTGAAATGGCCGCTTCCTGATGTAATTTACCCAATGCATAATTCCCTGATAAAAGATCATCAATATTACTTATCAAAAGAGGTCTCTTTATTTTTAAAAAGACCCATGAAAAAAAAACAGAATCTATCAAAAGTAGCTTTAATTGTTTTTGATGTTTTAAATATTGAAAAAATGAATCAAATCAAAGAAAAGCTACTCTTTAAAAAAGTATATGCGATTGGTCTATGCTTCGATGTTCTTTTTGATGATTTCGATTTGCTTTTGTAGAGTTTGATTTACTTTAATCTCATTTGTTATCTTTTTCCAAGCATGTAAGAGTGTGGAGTGAGTTTTTCCTCCAAAAGATGCAGCCATTTTTTGAAGAGAATCTGTTATCAGCTCCTTTGATAAATACATAGCAACTTGCCTTGCTAGTGCTATTTTTTTGAGCCTAGATTCTCCTCTAACATCTGATGCTTTAATCTCAAAAAAAGAAGCTACGCTTTTTAAAATATTTTCAACAGATAACTTTTTTTGAGGAGTAAAAGAGAGCATCTCTTTTAAAATATTTTCAGCGAGCTCTTTTGTGAGCTCACTGTTTAGAAGTCTTGAATAAGCAGCGAGCCTATTTATAGCGCCTTCTAGTTGACGGACGTTATTAAAAATTCTCTCGGCTATAAAAAAAGCAACATCACTTGGAATAGTTACTCCTTTTAAACTAGCTTTATGTATTAAGATAGCAACTCTTGTCTCTAAATCAGGCACTCCCATATGAGCGACGAGGCCCCATTCCATTCTAGCTATTAATCTAGGTGATAATTTTAAATGTGAAGGGGGATTATCAGATGCAATAACTACTTGCTTATTTTGATTTATTAAAGCCTCAAAAGTATTGCAAAACTCTTCTTCGAAATTTGGTCTATTTTGTAAAAACTGAATATCATCAACTATCAATACATCTAGGTTTCTGTAAAACCTTTTCATGCGATCTACAGATTTATTTCTTAAATTTGCAACTAAATCGTTGATAAAAGCTTCTGTTGTTATGCTTTTGATAACAGATCTCTTATGATGAGTTCTAATATAGTGTCCTAAGCTATGCAAAAGGTGAGTTTTGCCAAGACCAACACCTCCATGAATAAAGAGAGGGTTAAATGACTTTCCGGGTTTTTGTGCTACTCCTAGTGCTGCTGATTTTACAAATTGATTTGATGGTCCTTCAATAAAGTTATCAAAAGTATATTGTGTGTTGAACTTTGTCTCATCTCTATCGTTTATAGCAGCTGGAAGTGTGGGAGATATGATTTTCTTTTTTTTGTTCTCTTTAATTACAAAATTAATAGCTAAGTCACCATTTTTTGTGGTGGGTAAAAAAATTATAAGATCTTTTTTGTAGTTATCTAAAATGTATTGTTGAACGAAAATACTCGGAACTTGAAGTGTTATTTCATTTTCATTTAAATCTAAGACTTTAATGTGAGAAAACCAGTTCTTATATTCACTCTCTGAAATTCTTTTCTTTATAAATTCTAAAAACTTTATCCATACATCTTGATCTTTACAAGTTAGCATTAATTTTCTCTTTTGAACAAATTTTTAAAGCATGTTTAGACATGCTCAACATGAAATTAAATCTAACATTTCAATTGTTAGCTTGCAACAATTTAAAGTGATTATTTTTTTTCGGTTTTTTTAGTCTTAAAAAAAACAAATAGACATTTTTATTTTTTGTTAGAGATAAGCTTCTATTAAAGCTGAAGCTTGTGATGAGAGTTTTTTATCAGGACAATTAGAGAGCATTTTAGTGATAGCTATAGCCTCTGTTCGATATCCTAGAGAAAACAGAGTCTTCGCTTTATTAAGCAAAACTAAATAGTTACTTGGATCAACTTTTAAAACCTCATCTAAATGCTCTAGGGCTTCTAAATATTTTCCCTTTTCAAGATACAGAGCTCCAATTATTGACTCATCATAACTATTTCCAGGATGCAATATTAAAAGAGCATTGAAAAAATCTAGAGCTATATCAAAACATCCTTGTTTAACGTATAAATATCCAACGGATCTTAAATCTTCTATGCTATCATCTGTAAGTTCTAAATAGTTTTGCCAATCCATTTTTTATCCTTTGTGATACTCATCTTTTCTTTTCTGTATATCTTGGAGTATCTTGTTTAATGTATCCATTGTAACAAAAGTTTTAGATAGAGATAGCATTTGATTTTTTTCTTCATCACTTAGATCTTTTTGATTTATCGATTCAAGCTTTTCTTTAAGCTCAGTTATAATTCCCATAGTTGGTACTAATTGATGTGAAAAAATATCTGCTCTTAAAACAAAATCCTCAGGAGGTGCAAATGGTGAAGATGCTCTCTCATTTAATCTAAATAGTTTATCGCTCTCTAAAGGCTGAGCTGCTGTTGTTAAAACTTCTGCTCTTTGAGCTATAGAAGGAGTTTGAGAGATCTTTTGAACTCCTGGTTCATCTAAAAGCTTCTCAGCTCTCATGTAAGCATTGTGTACTTCAGGTCCTAAGTTGTCTACGGTTTTTGCTTTATCCATAAAAAATTATCTCTTATAAATTTTATCAATTAATCTCAATTGTAGCATTTAGAGAAAAAAATAAAAGGTTAAAATTAAAGATTGGCAATTTTAGAGAAGAAAACAATTTATGCTAATTAGAAAAGATTCAACATAGTTTTTGTTTTTTTTTAATTGTAAAAAAATTTGAAAGTAAAAGTTTGCTTCATAGAGACTTATGCAACAAGATTCTCACAGCCCCATAAAATTAATTTTAACTTTATTTAATTAATAATTTAATCAAAAAAACATACATTAAAACATTAAATGTGATATAATTGTTAATTATAATAATGAATAGAAATAAATATGGAAGCTTCAGATAGTAGTTTAGAATTAAAAAGAACAGAAGTTGCTAAAAATGCAACTCCAAATCAAGACTTATCTCATCATGACTTAATGAGGTTGCCTGAGGATCTTCTTCTTCAAATTTTCGCTTTTTTACCAAGTGAGTTGAGAGCTGTATCTTTAGTTTGTAGAAAAATTAATGCTTTAATTTTTAGAGATGATAAAGATCGATTTTGGAGATTATTTGCAAATTCAATAGGATTAAAAAAAATACCAGACTCTACTTACCTTGAATCGTGTCATTTAATGATGGATGAAAAAAGAGAGTTCAAAAGTTTTATTTCTCAAATAACAGATTCTTGCCTAAAAGCTTTAACTCAAATTGAGCTTGTAAAGCTAATTCCAAATGACAATGAAATAAGAGAAGCAAAAGAACTTATTTCTCAAATAACAGATCCTTTAGATAAAGATGAAGCTCAACTTGAGCTTGTAAAAGCATATCTCAATGAAAATGAAATTGAAGAAGCAAAAAAACTTATTTCTCAAATAACAAAGCCTTTCTATAAAGCTAAAGCTCAACTTGAGCTTGTAGAAGCATATCTCAATGAAAATGAAATAGAAAAAGCAAAAGAACTTATTTCTCAAATAACATATCCTTACGCAAAAGCTCAAGCTCAAATTGAGCTTGTAAAAGCATATCTCAATGAAAATGAAATAGAAAAAGCAAAAGAACTTATTTCTCAAATAACATATCCTTACGCAAAAGCTAAAGCTCAACTTGAGCTTGTAAAACTATTTCCAAATGAAAATGAAATAAGAGAAGCAAAAGAACTTATTTCTCAAATAACATATCCTTACGCAAAAGCTAGAGCTCAAATTAAGCTTGTAAAGCTAATTCCAAATGAAAATGAAATAAAAGAAGCAAAAGAACTTATTTTTCAAATAACAATAACAGATTCTTACTTCAAAGCTAGAGCTAAAGTTAAGCTTTTAAAACTATTTCCAAATGAAAATGAAATAGAAGAAGCAAAAGAACTTATTTCTCAAATAACAGATCCTTACTTAAAAGCTCAAGCTCAAATTGAGCTTGTAAAAGCATATCTCAATGAAAATGAAATTGAAGAAGCAAAAAAACTTATTTCTCAAATAACAAAGCCTTTCTGTAAAGCTAAAGCTCAAATTAAGCTTGTAAAGCTAATTCCAAATGAAAATGAAATAAAAGAAGCAAAAGAACTTATTTCTCAAATAACAGATCCTTTAGATAATACTCAAGCTCAACTTGAGCTTGTAAAACTATTTCCAAATGAAAATGAAATAAGAGAAGCAAAAGAACTTATTTCTCAAATAACAGTTCCTTACTTCAAAGCTAAAGCTAAAGTTAAGCTTTTAAAACTATTTTTTTTTAAACCATATAAACTAATTTAACTGTATGTAAATTTAATTAATAATTTAATCAAAAAACCTTACATTAAAATATTAATTGTGATATAATTGTTAATTATAACAATAAAATAGAAATAATTATGGAAGCTTCAAGTGCTAGTAGTTTAGAATTAAAAAGAACAGAAGTTGCTGAAAATGCAACTCCAAATCAAGACTTATCTCATCATGACTTAATGAGGTTGCCTGAAGATCTTCTTCTTCAAATTTTCACTTTTTTACCAAGTGAGTTGAGAGCTGTATCTTTAGTTTGTAGAAAATTTAATGCTTTAATTTTTAGAGATGATAAAGATCGATTTTGGAGATTATTTGCAAATTCAATAGGATTAAAAAAAATACCAGACTCTACTTACCTTGAATCTTGTCATTTAATGATGGATGAAAAAAGAGAGCTCAAAAGTTTTATTTCTCAAATAACAAAGCCTTTCGATAAAGCTCAAGCTCAAATTGATCTTGTAGAAGCTCAAAATCAAAACTTTAGGACTAAAATTGAGCTTGTAAAAGCATATCTCAATGAAAATGAAATAAGAAAAGCAAAAGAACTTATTTCTCAAATAACAAATCCTTACATAAAAGCTAAAGCTCAAATTGAGCTTGTAAAGCTAATTCCAAGTGAAAATGAAATAAGAGAAGCAAAAGAACTTATTTCTCAACTAACAGATCCTTTAGATAAAGCTCATGTTCAAATTGAGCTTGTAAAACTATTTTTTTTAAACCATATAAACTAATTTAACTGTGTATAAATTTAATTAATAATTTAATCAAAAAAATAAATTAAAACATTAAATGTGATATAATTGTTAATTATAATAATAATTAGAAATAATTATGGAAGCTTCAAGTAGTAGGAGTTTAGAATTAAAAAGAACAGAAGTTGCTAAAAATGCAACTCAAAATCAAGACTTATCTCATCTGACTTAATGATGTTGGGATGATCTTCAAAAATTAATCGAATTTTCCTAAATTTTCGCAAAAGTTGTAAACAATTAATCTTTCAGTTTTTTAAAGCCGCAAAATCGACATGCAAGTCATTAAATTAAAATAACTTAAGGTGACAGTAGAAGAGCGAATATAGTCTTCTTATCTCGATTTGCTGAACAGATTTTCCACAATTTCCCACCGATTTTCTTGAATTGTTCATAACTTTTTATTCCATTGATCTGCAGTTATTTAAGGAACTATTTTCAACAAAAAAAAGATATTTTTTGAAATTTTTTTTGAAATTGTTTACAAGTTTAAATTGAAATTGTTAGTATTTGTGGAAGATGGTGGGAAAATAAATGGATCAATTCTTTTTTAGTGGAAGTAATACAAGTAAATTAGATGTGAAGAACAGATTTGTTCTTCCTCAACATATGAGATATGGACTCGTTGAAGAAGGACGGTTAGAGTTTTTTATTGGCTTAGGTCTCGGTGGATGCTTAGCTATATATAGAAGATCAGAAATACAAAAGATTGTTGAAAAGTTCCATAAAAAACAACACATAGCCCAGTATCAAAAGTTTTTCACTCTGTTTTTTTCAACGCTGCATGAATCGACTTGTGATAAAATTGGAAGAGTAACTTTGCCGAATCACTTAAAACAGGTGATGAATATTAAAAAAGAGATAGTAGTTGCAGGAGTATTAAATAAAATCGAGCTTTGGTCGAAAGAAGCATATGATAAAAATCTATCAAATCTTCTACTTGGAAAAGATACAGAAATAGATTTAGCTAAAATGACAGAAGATGCTTTTGCACTTTTAGATGAACCCCAAGAGAGCCATGCTACAGCAGAAAATTAAACATTTCCCAGTTCTGTTAAAAGAATATATAAAAATTTTTGAAGGTCTTGAAATTGAATTTTTTTTAGATGGAACCGTTGGCGCGGCGGGGCACGCAAGAGCTATATTAGAAGAACATCCCGAGATTAAGACTTTTATTGGGTTAGATCAGGATCAAGTAGCTTTAGACTTAGCTAATGAAAATTTAAAACCATGGATGAGTAAAGCTAACCTTTTTCATGAAAACTTTAAGAATTTAGATAAAGTTTTAGATGAAATGAATATAGAGTTTTGTGATGGAATGTTTTTTGATATAGGACTCTCTTCTATGCAAGTAGATGAGCCAGAGAGAGGCTTTAGTTTTAGATATGATGCAGATCTAGATATGAGAATGGATCAAAATACTGAGATTACTGCTAAAGATATAATAAATACTTGGCCAGAGAAAAAACTTGAAGAAATTTTTAGAGAGTATGGAGAAGAGAGAAACTCAAAAAAAGCAGCTAGAGAAATTGTTGAAAAAAGAAGAAGAAATAAAATTAATACAACCTTTGATTTGATAAAAGTTTTAGAGCCAGTACTTGGTAAAAGAAGAAAAATTCATCCGGTTACTAAAATTTTTCAAGCTTTGAGGATTTGTGTAAACGATGAGCTAAACTCTTTAAAAGAGGGGTTAAATAAAGCAATTCTACGCCTCAGAGAAGATGGAATCATAGGAGTGATATCTTTTCATAGTTTAGAAGATAGAATTGTAAAACATACATTTAAAGATGATGAGACTCTAGAGGTAATAACAAAAAAACCGATTAGAGCATCTTTTGGAGAAAAAAATAAACGCGCAAGATCAGCAAAAATGAGATTTGCAAAAAAAAGAAAAATAAATGAATAAAAATATAATTTTTAAAATATTAATATGTCTTTTCACTTTTGGAATATCTCTATATTCATATATTGAAAAACAAAATGAGTTAACCTCTTTAAAAATTGAAGTACCTAAAATTGTTAAACAGGTCCAAAATCTAGATGAAGAGATTAGAAAAATTCAATATGAAGTAGAAACGTTTGAAAATCCAGCTTATCTTATGCAGCTAGTTAGAAAACCAGAGTTTGGTCATTTAAAACATCCATTTGTAGAAGATGTTTTAACTGTTCCAGAAGGTTTGGCGCTTTTCGATGAAAAAGTTAAAGATTTGTATACTCAATAATTTTTATACTCAATAAACAGATGAGATTTCGTAATAAAATTGATGGCAGTGATAAAAAACGATTGGTAATCGTTGCTTGTTTTTTATTTGTTTTATTTTGTTCTATCGTTGTTAGATTTTTCCATCTTCAGGTAACAGAGGGCGATAAATGGCAGAAAATTGCAAGTGCTCAGCATCAAATCGATGTCACTGAATATTTTCAAAGAGGTGGGTTTTATTCAAATACAGATATAAAAAAAGATAATCCTAAAGAAAAAGTTCCCTTTGTAGTAGAAGTATCAAAATTTCATCTGTTTATCGATCCACACTCTATTGATGAAAAATATAAACTCGCTATCGCAAAAAAACTCTTTGAGTTTTTTGAATTTAGTGTAAATGAAAAAGAAAAAATATTTTGTGACTTTTTTAAAAAAAGCAGATCTAGAAAAATAATATCTTGGATAGATAGAGAAAAAAAAGAGGAAATTTTAAGGTGGTGGCAAATCTTTTCTAGGGAAAATAAAATTGTTAGAAATGCAATTTTTTTTGTCTCAGATTATAAAAGATGTTATCCATTTGGACATCTTCTAGGTCAGCTTCTCCATACCGTTCAGGATCAAAAAGATCCTTTAACTTTTCAATCGCACCCAACAGGTGGATTAGAGCTATATTTTAATGATTATTTAAAAGGAAAGTTAGGTAGAAGAATTATTACAAGATCGCTCAGACATCCTTTAGATGTTGGAGATGTCATCGACAAACCTCAAAATGGATCAGATATCTATCTTACTATTAATCATTATCTCCAAGCAATCGCTGAAGAAGAGCTTGAAAAGGGAATTAAAACTGTTAATGCTAAAAGTGGATGGGCTATCATGATGGATCCATACACCGGTGAGATTTTAGCAGCCGCTCAAGTGCCATTTTTTGATGTTAGAAAATATAGAGAGTATTTTAATTCAGAAGATCTGAAGGAAACTGCAAAATTCAAAGCTGCAGTTGATCTATTTGAGCCAGGTAGTACTATGAAGCCGATAACTCTCG
>JAAKFN010000028.1 GCA_011065045.1 Candidatus Anoxychlamydiales bacterium | reverse complement strand
TTCCCAAAAAACATCAAATCTTCCTGCTGCAATATATGCTAAATCTAATGAAGCTACTCCAATCCTACGAATAGGTAGACCTAATTTTAGGATATTTAAAAAACGATCTTGGCACTTATTTGGGTTCTCATTTAAATTATATGGAAATCCCGTTGTTAAAAATGCATCATCAATTTTTTTAGTTTGTGTAACAGATAATTTTTCTCCATTCAAATATGCACCCTTTGACTTTTCAGCGACAAATAACTCGTTAATTAAAGGATGAAAGGTAACAGCTGATATTATTTCATCGTTTTTAGCTACCGCAATGCTTACTGCAAACATCGGAATATCATGCGCAAAATTCACTGTCCCATCTAATGGATCTATTATCCATTTATATTCACTGTTCTTTTCAAATGAGCCCTCTTCTTCACAAAGTATAGAGTGATCTTCAAAATTTTTGTTTATATATGAGATTATAGTTTTTTCAGAGAGAAGATCATACTCTGTTACTAAATTATGCTTTCCCTCTTTTTTAGAGATCTTATACTTCGAGCGATATCCTGATTTTAAAATATCACCAGCGATCAGAGCTACTTCTACTAAACTCTTCGTGATCTCTGAAAAATTTTTGTCTTCAAACCAATCCATAAACTTTTAAATCCACCTTTTCTTAAATATTCAAAAAATAAAATTGGCATTGCAAAAAATAAAAATGCATATATGCCATCTAACATAGGATACATTATTATATCCGTTATTATCCATGTTATAGATAAATTTATTTTTTTATCGAATATAAAAAATAAAATAGGGGATAAAACAGAAAAAATAATGGAAAACAATATTGTAAATATCGATAAATTTATTGGTTTGTCATTAAAATATTTTTTTTCTCTATATAAAATTATTGAAGATACAACATATGAAATTGCGTTTATTCCAAAAAAAGATGCAGAAAAAAGATCTTGCGTAAATCCAAGTATAGCCGCTATCCACAAAATCGATATCAAACTTATATTATAAAACAAAAAGATGATGAGTGGTGCAAAAAATACAAACTTGATATTTGTAAATAAAATCATCGAAAAAAAAGAAATGAAAAAAAGAAAAAATATTTTTGTCTTTATAAAACTTTCTTTTTTTTGTGCCATTTTATAGCCGATGTTAGAATTGTTCTTAAATCTGAGAATTTAGGCTCCCACAGAAGATGCTCTTTAGCTTTTTTAGATGTCGCAAAAAGCATTTCAGGATCTCCCTCTCTTCTTGGCAAAAAGTTCATGGGTATCTTTGTATTAGTAATGCTTTGAATTTCATTTATCACCTCTAAAACTGAAAAACCAGTTTCTGATCCTAAATTAAATGTGAGAGAGAGGTTTTGGTCAAAAAGATAATTTAAAGATTGCGTGTGAGCTATCGCTAAATCTTGTACATGTATGTAATCTCTAATAGCAGTTCCATCTTTTGTATTAAAATCTGTGCCATATATATTTAAATCAGTATTTATGCCGAGAGCTGTATCAATAGCTAAAGGAATTAGATGACTCTCTTCTTCTCTATTTTCTCCGATTTCAGTATCTAAATCTGCACCTGCTGCATTAAAATATCTAAGTGATACATACTTTAGATTATATGCTTTTTTATAGTCCTTTAAAATTTGCTCAATCATATATTTAGATTTACCATAAGGAGAAATTGGCTCTTGAGGGTGATTTTCACATATAGGAGAAAATTTAGGATGTCCATAAGTTGCGCATGAGCTTGAAAAGATTAAATATTTAATATCATTTTCTAACATTGCATTTAATAGATTCAAGGTGCCAATAACATTATTTTCATAATATTTTCTTGGGTTTTTTATAGACTCTGAAACTAAAGCATTAGCAGCAAAATGCATAACAGCTTTAGGCTTTGTTTTTTTCAACACCCAAGAGAGTCTATCTTTATCTTTTAAGTCTCCTTCAAAAAAAGGTCCCCACTTTATGAAATTTTCATTTCCAGTTGATAGATTATCAAAGGTAATTGGTAAAAAACCTTTTTTTGCAAGCTCCTTACAATTTTGCGATCCAATATACCCAGCGCCGCCTGTTACTAAAATAGGACTTTTCAAAATCAGAACGCTCCTTTGGGAAAAAATATTTTTGGAATGGTTTTTAGAATTAAATAGATATCTAAAAAAAATGATTGTTCATCGATATATTTCTCTTCCATTTTCAGTCTCTCTTCTATTGAAATTTCACTTCTTCCAGATACTTGCCAAATCCCTGTAATTCCAGGTCTCATCGATAAAATTTTTTCAGTTTTATTTCCTAAATACTTTTTGATCTCTATTTGAAAATTCTCTTTTTTTCCAATGAGCGCAAAAGGTCTAGGGCCAACTATACTTAAATCTCCTTTTAAGACATTTATAAATTGAGGTAGTTCATCGAGTGATGTTTTTCTTAGAAAATGCCCTAAAGGTGTTATCCTAGGGTCATTTCTTAGCTTTTGAAATGTTTCCCATTCATATCTCAATATATCATTTTGTTTTAAAAGCTTATGCAATAGAGAATCAGCTTTTTTATACATCGTTCTAAACTTAATACACCTAATTGTTTTTCCTCCTCTTCCTATTCTTTCAGATATATAAAAGATTGGACCTTGAGATGTAAAGTAAATAATGATTGAAATGATTAAATAAACCGGGGAGAAAACTATCAAAACAAACAAACTAAATAAAATATCGAAAATTCTTTTAGAAGGTTTATGTTTAATAGGGTATAAAAATACGTTTTTGCAAGACATTTTTAGTTCTTAGTTTTGCTTAAACAATGATATACCCTTTATAAGATAATTTTGCAATGAAATTATCAAAGCCAAAATTGATATCAACTTACACAGGAGTATCTTCAAATATTATCTATAAGAAAAGTTGTAAATTGCTATTATGCAACCTCTTCATTTAGTTGCTTTTCTATTTCCATTGCAAGCTGAGAACAGAATGTCGCTTTTTTATATTCAAAAATCTCATCATAACATTTAGAAAGTTCTTTATAAAACATTAATAGATTTTCATATTCTTCTTTATTTTTTTCTTTTTTCTTATCTATTATTCGTTTTGTAATCTTTACAGCTGCATTTAAAGATTCAATTGCTTGTGGATAATCGTTTAATTTTATGCTAGATTCTACCAAACCTTTTAAAGCTACTATCTTAATAGATTCATCAACTAAATAGTGTTTCATAGCTTCTAAAGCTTTTCTATAAGAGATTTGAGCTTCGAAATAATCCATTGTTTCAAAATAATTTTTTCCAGCAGTTAACAACATTTCAAGCTCAAAGGGTATTTCATTAAAGCTATATTCTTCAGCTTTTGCACGATTAAATAGTTTGCTATTTTTCACTGCCTGTTCAAATGTCTTACTTAATTCTTCAAATTTAGAATCTTTAAATGAATCCTCTGATTTTAATATACCAAAGATACTTGCAATTTTTTCTTGCTCTTCTTTAGAAGCATTCATAGATTTTTTCATTAAAATAGCTTTATAGTTTACGAATTCTGTTTTAGTCATTTCAGGAATATTTTTTTTTACGTTATTAGGTATAACAAGGTTATATTCATCTTTTTGGATTAGCCCACTCGATTTTAATATAGTTTTGATATCTACAATTGAAGATCTTTCGTTGTTTGAAATATAGGGCCATATTTCAAAAAAGTTGATGGGAATTTTAACTTCATCACTAACAGCATGAGTTATGAACCTCATAAATTCATAAGCGCCTAGATTCTCTTTTTTTAAGTCTTTGAGAACTTCACCATATCTAATAACTTGAGTTACATCATCATATTCATATTTTTCTTTTACAGGATGCCAATCTTTTTCTAATTTATTGTCCATCATTTCTTTAGTTTTAGCTATCGCTTGATTTTGCTTACCTTCTGTCATCTCAACATCTAAAGTGCTTACTCCTTGGTCGAATATCGGAATAATTCTATCATCATCATTTAACTGTGCAATTTTTTCCTCAGCCAAATAATAGAGTTTTCCAAGTTTAAATATAAAATCGAGCTTTCCATCTTTTTTTTCTTCTAGTTGCTTTTTTTCAGAAGAAATAGGTTCGTCATAAAGGTTAAACGCCCATGTTCTTTGATTGGTCCAAGTCTTTGATTTATCGATTTTTTCGCTAGAAAATTCATTAGTTCTTTTATATTTTTGAATGTCAAACGTTTTTGTAGGAAGATTGTTGAGAACTCCGCCATCTACAAACCTACATTCTTTTCCTTTTATTTCAATCTCGCATGGTTGAAAAACACCTGGAATTGACATTGAAGCTCTAACAGCATCAGCAATACGAATGTTTTCTTGATCTTTATTTTCAGAAGAAAATATTTCAATTTTTTCCGAGGTCATATTATATGCACAGACGCTTAAATGCTTGAATTTTTCCGGTTTTTCCTTTACCAGTTTTTTTAATTTTCCAAATGTGCAATTTTCATCTCCTGTTTGTTCTTTAATTATCGTTTTTATCCATTTATTGAAATTGTCACCCAGACAGAATCCATCTTTTTTTAAAATTTCACTGAAAGCTTCTATTTGATCATTACTCGATTTTAAAAAATCCCAGACTACATTAAAAAATAATCCAGCATATTGTTTTTTGGTTTTTATATTTTTTTTCGCTTCAATTTCTCTTGTAAAACTTTCTTGTGAATTTGAGAAAAATTGCTCAAGTTTGTTTTTTATATTTTTGAAGGCAGGATCAAAATCTAAAAAATCTTCAAATTTTTTTTCTTTTAATTTAGCTTCAATCTTTTCACTATTTAATCCTAAAGCAATTAATGTAGCGGTAATAGCTCCAGCAGAAGTTCCCGCAACTCTTTTCACGTCCCGAGGAATTAAGCGACTCTCCAGCGCCTTTAAAACGCCTACATATAATATTCCTTTAGTTCCTCCGCCTTTAAATACTAAATTTTCCGGGAAAATTTTCATTGGATTTTTACGATCTTTAGATTTAGCAATCAGCTCTTTCAGGTAATCTTTATTAATATTTGAAATCAAATCTAAAGGTGTTTTTTCATTAGCCGGAGCTTTAAGGCTACAATCATTATTAAATAAGAAAATAATAGAGTTTTTTTTATCACCATAGGCAGCCCAATGAATAGGGCGCATATCTCTATAATCTTCTGCTTCCAGATTTAAACCTCTTTTTTGAAGTAATTCAAGAGTATCTGTTTCTCCTTTAAAAGCTGCAATATGAACTAATGAGCGTCCTTGCGCATCTTTTTTTTGCATCATTCCTTTGAATTTACTAATATAGTTTTTAGATAAGCATAATTCTATCATATTCGACTTGCCCTGCCATATCGCCCAATGAAGAAGAGAGGAACCTTCTAAACTTGTTGCCCCTTTATCTAAACTTTCTTCTTTCTTAAATTCAGGGCCCCATAGGGTTTGGTCAAGATTTTTTTCCCTTTTTAAAAGTTCAATAAAACATTCCTCTCTACCCAAGCCTATTGCTAAAAAAATAGGAGTAACTCTGGTAATGTTCGTATCTTTTAAACTAGATGGTTCAAAATTAGTTTTTAAGCCTGTATCTACTTTTAAATCTAAAAGCACTTCTAAACACTCAACTTTATCCTCTCTAATCGCAATATGTAAAGCCGTATCTCTATGGGCACCTCTTAAGTCTTTTTTATAATCTAATCCGATTAATGGTTTTATCAATTCAGACCATCCGTTTGTAACAACTAGATGTAGTAGATATTTACTTTCTTCACTAGCATTGGCCTCATCTTTTTTCAGATGCAATCCATATTTAAGGATTTTTGATGCAATTTTTTTATTCTTCGATTTACAAGCTCTTAGCAATAAACTATCTTTTGAAGTATTTGTAATAGAAATGATCGGATTTTCTGTTAGATTGTCTTCTTGTTTCCATTTTTCTCCGAAACCTCTTACTTTTTTAACTCCTTCAGATTCGCATTTTTCCCAAATAGCATTGAAACATGTGTCCTTATCAATTTGATAAATATTTTTAAATGTTTGAATATCATTTGAGTCTA
Organism: Candidatus Anoxychlamydiales bacterium; assembly: GCA_011065045.1. Taxonomy (GTDB): domain Bacteria; phylum Chlamydiota; class Chlamydiia; order Chlamydiales; family SM23-39; genus JAAKFX01. Next base: position 9,153 of record JAAKFN010000028.1, on the reverse strand, counting down.
AAGCAAAAGCAGCCAAAGTTTGTTTGTTTTCATTCTCTAAAATTGAAAAATATCTTCGATTGAATTTTTCGTTTTTTAACCTATCGTCATTGTTTTTACAAGCATCATAAACCTCATTGAAACAATTTTCTTTTAATTTATTAAATTTTAGGTTTTTATCGATATCAAATATGCTAGCAATATCCTTTAGATCATCGCCGGTGATTTCAAGACTTGGTTCTTCTTTTTTATTGTTATTAGAAGAAAAAGAGAATAATGCAGATAAAGACAATGCCCATAGATATTTATTTGTGAAATCTATCCCTTTGAACCCATAATTAGTCGATGAGACAAACCTTGTTATAGATTGAGAGCTTTTAGAGTAATTTTCTGTTTTATGTGATACAGAAAGATTTGCAATGGCTCTTTTTCTCAATCCATTTTTAAATGCATTATTATTAGGTTTATATACTTTTGTGAACATTTGTGATGTAGCTGGTTTAAAAAAAACAGAACTAAAATACCGACATAAATTATTTTTAATTAAAATGTTACCTACTTTTAATCCTATCATATTTTACTCCTATAAAAAAAATAAGATCGAAAATACCATAAGATAACATTCAAGAAAAATGATTTTTAAAAAATCTTTAAATAAATCCTGAAGATTTTTCCTTTTACCTATAGATAGTTTTGTGTCTAATATTAAATTTTTAAATTCTTAGCAAACTCATAACTAATAAGCGCCATTGATTCACTGTTTTTATATGCATCTTCTTGATGAGACATTTTGAGCAACTTTTTTCCTCCATCTGATTTAGCTAAATTAGCTATGGATTCAAGAACTTCTTTTCCGGAAGCACTAAAAATAGTTAAATTTGCGGGCTCACTAGTATCTAATGTATGACCCTTAGCTTGGATTAACATGTTTTCCTGAAGCATAAAATTGAACAGATTTGTATATTGCTCAGGACAAGGTCCATATTCCAAATGGGCATATCTTGTACCAGTAATACTCTTACCAAAAAGTTGATAATGTTTAAAATCTGCGTAGAATAAAGCTTTATTTAAAAAAAGTGGGCTTTTCGCAGCTCCTATGAGATATTTCACAGCTTGTTTAAAAAGCTCCCAGCTAAAGGATCGTTTGCCACTATAAATATCAGGAGAATGGCTTTTCCAGTGAACATTAAGTGCGCTATATTCTGCATAAGCTTCATCGCATTTTAATCTTATTAGTTCATCTTGACTAGCATCTTGCACAAAATAAGTTTCCCAGCGTTTAATACTTGCTTCTCCAATTTTCAAATAATTTGAAAAAGAAGCTTGGGACATGCCAAACAAATTACGAAAATGTAGAATTTGTTCAGAAGTCAATAAACCATATGTTTCACGATATGCATCAGCTGCAGCTTTTCTCATTTGATTCATTTGATTATCGTTCATAAGTGGTGTGTGACATTTAACACAAACCATTGCAGGAACAATAATCTCGACTTCTTCTCCCTTTATTTCAGGAGTAAATCGACATTTTTTTTCTTCAAACTTATCTCCATCACATTCTAAACATTTCATTAAGCTCTCCAACAACTTTATTAACGTTTGCAAATATCCCTTTTCGTTCATTTAAAGCATCTTTAGCTGCTTTGATTTTTTTATCCAGCGCCTTTGATAAAACGGTCAGTGATAATGCATATCTTCCTAGTGCTATATATTAGCATCATATGATACCAATAAATCTACTATTAAAATCAATTAATACAATAACAACTTGATAGTTAATCACTTAAGCTCGAGAAATTAAACTTGAGGAACGTCCCTAAGCTTTTTTTTGAGATAATGCAATTAGCTTATTAAAACTCTTCAGATTCAGGGAAGGCTATACCATGCAGCTCTTCCTTTTCCATTTAGGGATAGGTAATTTTTCTTAACAAGATTTTGGAGATGTTTTTTTAATGTATTTACATTTGCCTTGGTAAGAATTTCTAAATCTTTTAAAGATAATTTTCCATGCTCTTTTACTAATTTAACAACTTGCAGAGATAAAGATGGAAGATTTTTATGAAGCAACTTTTCATGTATTAACTTTTCTTCCAAGATCTTTTTTTGTTTCAAAAGACATGTTAGAAAAAAATCAATCCAAGGCTCAAAATTAATATTTTTAGATTTTAGAGTTTTTTGAGTTTCTCGAAGAGAGATATAATAACTCTCTTTTGAATGCTCGACAATATTTTCTAAAGAACTATATGGTATATAATCATAACCTTGTTGCAAAAGTAAAAATGATATCAATAATCTTGATAATCTGCCATTTCCATCTTGAAAAGGATGAATATGCAAAAAAACAACATTGAATATTGCAATAACAAGCAAGGGATGTAAGAGTTTTTGTTTTAATTCTTTTCTAGTCCAAATTATTAATTTTTCCATTTGAATTGGAGTTTCAAAAGGAGATGCTGTTTCCATTAATATTCCTAAACTTTTCCCTGTTTCAGAAAAAGCTTCAATTTTATTAGGAGTATTTTTATATTTTCCGAGATGATATTGATCTTTTTTAACATATTTTAAAAGCCAACTATGCATCTGTTTAATAGCATTTTCTGAAAAAGGTATATTTTTAAAATTATCAAATATTTCCTGGCAAGCAAAGGCGTATCCAGCAACCTCTTCTTCATCACGAGATCTAAATGATTCTTTGTTTAGTTGAGAAAAAATAATCTCTACTTCTCTATCTGATAATTTCGCTCCTTCGATTCTAGTTGAAGCTCCTACGCTTTCTATTGTTGCAATTCTTTTTAGAGCTTTTAGGCGATCAAAAGATATTCTTTGCAATCCTTTGAAGGCCCCTTTAAATTCGTCTATTTCTGATATTATATTCAGAATTTTAGGTGTAATTTTTAAAGATGAAGTATCCATAGTTTATCCGTATTTATATCTAATAATATCCGAATTATTATTAAATGTCAAGGATTCTAAATCCTTAATTATTAGATATTTACTAAAAAGAAATATCCGCATTTGTATCCGCAAATATCTGATTCAAGATATTTTTGATGTAATTTCTTCTAAAATAGCGGTGTCATATGGCAGAGCATTTAATATATCTAATGCTCTTTTTTGTAGATCTATTGCAAATACCTTCGCTTTTTCAATCCCTAAAACAGCGGGAGCTGTAGCTTTATTTTTTGTAATGTCTGATGATTTTTCATCATCATAATCTGCAATATCATCAAAAAACTGAAAAGCAAGGCCCATATTTTCTGCAAATTCTACAAACTTTTTTGTTATATCATCTGATGCATCAGAGATAATACACCCAAATTCTATCGCTGCCATAAAGAGTTTAGCTGTTTTATTTAGATGCATAAATTTTAGCTTTTCAAACTCTATCTCTTTTCCTTCATAGCTTAGATCAACTACTTGGCCAGCAATAAGCCCATCTCCACCTGAGTATTTTGTTAAGGCTCTTATTAGTTTTACTTTTTTAGTATCATCTAGATTTTTAGCATTTGTAATGATCTCAAATGCATACGTTAATAAATAATCACCAGTTAAAACAGCTAACCACTCAGGATAGGCTTTATGAAGAGAGGGTTTTCCTCTTCTGAAATCATCATCATCCATACAAGGAAGATCATCGTGAATCAAAGAATACGTATGAATAAGCTCTAAAGAAATCGCCGGATCCAAAGCTAGATTTATATCCTTATTAAAAGCTTCTAGAGTAGCTAACACAAGCAGGGGGCGGAGTCTTTTTCCAGAAGAGAGCAAGGAATAACTAGCTGCTTCAAAGAGTGCTTTTTGATAAGAGCTGTTTTTAGGGATCAGCTCTTTTAATCTGTTTTCTATTATGTCTATTTTTTCTTTCATGAATTATCTGATTTGATTAGGTATGCCGATTCCAATGTACTTAAAACCTTTTTTCTCCATATCTACTGGATGGTATTGATTCCTTCCATCAAAAAGAATAGGAGTTTTCATAATCTTTTTAATCGGATTAAAATTAAGTAATCTAAATTGTTTCCACTCTGTTAAAAGAGCAATAGCGTCAGAACCCTCTGCTGCGTGATTTTCATCTCTGCACCAAACTATGTTTTTGTGTTCCTTAAAAAGCTTTTTTGCTTTTTGCATAGCTATCGGATCGAAGAGCCTTAGTTTTGCACCTTTATTAAGAAGCATTTCTATGAAAGTGAGGGATGGAGCTTCTCTCATATCATCTGTATCTGGTTTGAAAGAAAGTCCCCAAATTGCAATTGTCTTATCTTTGATTCCACCATTTTTTGAGAAAAATTCTATTATGTTATTTGCTAAAACTTTTTTCTGGTTTGTGTTTATTTCATCAACTTTTTCGAGTAGAGATGCTTTAACACCTTTCTTTTGAGCTAAAGAACAAAGCGCTTTAATATCTTTTGGAAAACAAGATCCTCCGTAGCCAATACCAGCATATAAAAAACTATATCCAATTCTAGAGTCTGATCCTATACCTTTTCTGATGTTGTTTATGTTAGCTCCAACTTTTTCACAGATATTAGCTATTTCGTTCATAAATGAGATTCTAGTAGCTAACATTGCGTTAGCTGCATATTTTGTCATCTCAGATGATAGAATATCCATAAAGATCAATCTATCGTGTTTTAGAGTGAACCCCTGATAGACTTCTTTCATTATTTCAGTAGATTTTTCATTTTCAGTGCCTATTACTATTCTATCTGGTTTTAAACAATCTGATACTGCACTTCCTTCTTTTAAAAATTCAGGATTAGAAACCACATCGAAATCTACTCTCACATCTCTTTTTTTCAACTCTTCTAAAATTATATTTTTGATTCTAAAAGTTGTTCCAACCTCAGCTGTGGATTTTGTAACAACAACTTTATAATCATCCATTAAACTTCCAATAGTTTTAGCAACATCTTCTATAAAACTAGTATTGCATGATCCATCTTCATTAGAAGGAGTCGGAACTGAGATAAAACAAACCGTCGCGTTTTTGATTGCCTTTTTATAGTCTGTTGTAAAAAAAAGTCTCTTTCCTTTCTGGTTTTTTTTAACAAGCTCTTCTAAAGAAGGCTCATATATTGGAATATGAGATTCATTTAACATTTTTATTTTTTCTTCATCTATATCTAAACATGTAACTATATGGCCCATTTCAGCAAAACAAGCGCCAGTTACTAAGCCAACGTAGCCAGCTCCAATAATTGTAATTTCCATAAAAACTCCTAAGCAAACGCTAGAGAATGCCAAATCTAGAATTTCTTTGAAATGTTTTTTTTTAAGTTCGAAAAAAACATTTTTAAAATTATTAGATAAGTGTAGTCTGTTTTTCGTTTACGTTTTCATAACTAAAAAAGGAGTTTTTTATGAGGATTTTTTTATCTTTAATATCAATTTTGATGTTTTTTTCATCTCTGTTCGCTGATGATTATTTCTCTACATATTTTGATAAAGTAGATACATCTTCTCTATACTTAAAAGAAACAACTAACTCAAACCCAAAACTTTTAATAGTTTTAACAGCAGGAGTAGAGGGACCTATAGATGAAATGAAAGATATTATAGAAGTAGATTCAAAAGATATTCCATATTTTCCAAAAGCAAAAGCCCAAGGACATGCAGGTAAACTCATTTTCGGAAAATTAAACGGAAAAGACATAGTTTTGATGAAAGGAAGATATCACTATTATGAAGGGAATACTCCTCAAGATGTTGTCTTTCCATATTTTGTATTAAATGCACTTGGCGTCGAATCTGTAATAACTCTAAACGCTGTTGGCGGTATTTCTCAAAGTTTAGATCCAGGCGATATTATGCTTGTTACTGATCACATCAATCAACTATCAGAGAATTCTCTCAGAGGTTTATCTATTCAATTTCCAGAAAAACAATTTACAGATATGACAGATGCATACTCTTTTGAATATCAAACTCTCGCTAAAAATGTTGCAACTGCTATCGATATAGAATTAAAAGAGGGGATATATTTAGCAACTCAAGGACCAAACTACGAAACAAAATCAGAAGTGAAAATGTTTAGAGCTTTTGGAGCTGACGCTGTTGGCATGTCTACAGTATTTGAAGTTTTAGCTTGTAATTTTTTAAATATGAAAGTTTTAGCATTTTCATGTATTACAAATAAAGCAGCAGATCTTCACGAGGGCAACATGTGTCATGAAGAGGTTTTAGAATCTTTAAATCAGATGAGTCCAAAATTATCTAAGCTCACAACAGCTCTAGCTAAAGAGATTCTCAATTAAGTACTTTCTTGAATTTCAGATCTGATTACAAAAAAGTAAAAGAGCCGAAAGGTTCTTTTGCTTTATCTTATTTTAAAAATTTTCCGTTCTCTAAATAATAGATTTTATCACATAACGCTGCGAGTTTCTTATCATGCGTTGCAATGATCAAACTTTTATTATATTTTTTTACAGAGTCGATTAAAAGTTTATGAATGATTTCAGAATTCTTAAAGTCTAGATTTCCAGAAGGCTCATCTGCTAAAATAATATCTGGATCATTTAAAAAAGCTCTAGCTATTGTAGCTCTTTGTTTTTCCCCGCCGGATAGTTCTTTTGCTAAATGATTTTTTCTTTTTGTCAAACCAACTTCTTTTAAAAGATTAAGAGCTCTTTTATAAGCTGGAGATTTAGATAATATATTTTTTCTTGCGATTAGAGCTGGCATTAAAACATTTTCTAATAGAGTTAAATCATCTATTAAGTTGTATGCTTGAAAAATGAATCCAATATGCTTATTTCTAATTTCGTTATTTTTAGAAGAACTATTTAAAATATTTATTTTTCCGCTATCAAAACTCTCTAGAGTTCCTAAAATATGTAAAAGAGTTGTTTTCCCTGCGCCAGATGATCCCATAATAGCTATAGATTCATTTTGTTTAAGCGTTAGAGAGATTCCTTTTAAGATATGCAGATCATCGAAAGTTTTATAACTCTTATGTAGATTTACAGCTTTGAGGACTACTTCTTTCATTGAGACCTCAAAATTGAGCTTGGATGAACCCTGCTTGCTTTAATAGCTGGCACGATTCCTGCGATTAAAGCGAGAATAGGGGTAATTATAATAACGAATAACAAAGCGTCATAACTTAGATCATTTGGAAGTTTATTGCCAAAAAAAGCAGCGTTAAAAAATGTATGGCCTTGAATCATTGATAAAAGCTTTATTACGACATCTAAGTGTTTTAGAGTAATGATAGAAGCTCCAATACCTATAATAGAGCTAAATAGCCCCATAATAAACCCACAAAACCCAAAGATAACAGCTATACTTTTAGAAGAGGCTCCCATAGATCTTAAAATTGCTATCTCTTTTTTCTTATCGTTTACAAGCAGAACTAGCATTGAAATAATGTTAGAGCAAGCAGCTATTAGAATAATTATAGCAATTAAAGTGAAAAGGGTTCTATCGCTTTGAAATTGCTGCATAAGATCTTTTGAGAACTCAAAATCTTTATAAGTTGTAACATTGAAAAAATTTGCGATGTTTTCTTTTTCTAGCTCTTTAGTTATCTTATCTTTTAAAAGATCAGCTTTTTTCATATCTTCCATCCAAACATAAACTCCATTCATAGGAGTTCCTTCGAATGAAAAACTACTATTTGTAGCATTTATAGTTTTTGTAATCTCAGGAGGAACTATGACACATTTATTACCGATTGGAAGAACACCTGGATCATAAAAACCAGCAACATATATAGGAATTCTAATTTCTTGATTAGAGCTTACACTCATCGTAGCATATGATAGATAACCACTATCTCCAATTAATACATTTGACTTTCTATAATTTTTAGGAAGTAAAATAGCTTTTTTATTATCAATAGTAGGGAGCTTATCTAAATCTTTTTTTGTATTGTCCTTTGAGAAAGTGTAAAAATAAGGATTTTTTTGAAAATTTTCTAATAATTTAAAATTTTTTAAATTCACATTTTTTAATGATATTTTTCCATCTACATAAAAGCTTTTAAATTTCCCTTGAATATCTAATTTTATATCATTTAATGATTGAGCATTTTCTAGAGTATTTAAATCTATTTTTGCATTCAAATTTAAGTTTTCACCTAAATGAAGAGAATCATTTTTAGAAATTTTAAAAACTTTATCTTTTGTCCGAAATAAAATCTCATTCTTCTCTTTTATAATTTCGCCGTTTATAAAACCTGGATATGCATGATTATTTTCAGATAAAATAATTTTTTTTAAATCCGATCCTTCATATGCCATCAAAGCTTTGATAGGGGAGTTAATCTTTAATAACTCAGGATCTAATAAATATCCTTTTTCAAGCTCAATTCTATCTATAGAGATATTTGAAAAAAGATCCGTTAATTTTTTCTGAAAAACATTTTTATCTACAAATGTAAAAAAATTAGGGATATCTTTTTGAGCTGAGTCAAATGATTTATCCATATGGTTTAAATAATGGTTTAGATCATAGCTCAAAGGCTCTTCAATTAAAGATTTTAAATTTGGATTTTTCTCTGTCATCGACATCAGATATGACATCTGAGTTAAAAAATTCACTCTTTCATCTTTAAACTCTGTAAAAAGATCTTTTTTTGTTCTATTAAGAGTGAGCCTTAGCTGCGCAGCGGAGAGCTCATAATCCTGATAAGAAATATCTACATTAGATCTATTTTCGTTTTCTAAAATTTTATATAGCTTTTTTATAGGGTCTAGGAGTTTGTCATTCTCTAGCATTGGTTTTGGAAAAGATCTGGCAAGCTCTCCATCTATTTGATCATCATATGGATCTGATAGTTTAGAGCTTAATTTTTCTGAGATGTTCTTAGCTAAATAATCAGATTTTGAGCTAAAAGAATCGATCATGTAATAGTATGATGAGTAGTACTCATCAGTTGGAGCTATTCTAATAGGAGCATTTAAAGAGGTTAGTTTTTTTAACCAGTTTTTTTCGATACCATTTGTAACTGATAAAAAAACTAATACCACCCAAACAACTAATGAAATTACTAATATAGAGAGTAGAGATATTAAAGAAGCTGATAATCTTCTTTTTTTAAAAAGCAAATAGTTAAATGCTATTTTAAATTCAAACATTTACTTTGCTTCTTTATACATCGCATGCTTTCTTATAGTAGGATCGTATTTTTTTCTCTCTAATTTCTCAGTAGTATTTATTTTATTTTTTGTTGTC
>JAAKFN010000027.1 GCA_011065045.1 Candidatus Anoxychlamydiales bacterium | reverse complement strand
TCACGGTGGATATAACGATCTAATTGAAGATCTAAAACTAGATGCTAAATCAATTTCTGAAAAAATATTAACCGCTACGCTTGAAAAAACTAAAGATTATAAGGTAAATCTATGATAGTTGGACTTTTTCCAAACGAAGAAATCAAGTCATCTTTTGATGTTGCAAAAAAGATAGCTACTTATTTAACTAAACACGATATTAAAGTTGTAGCAGAAGATGAAAAAGCAAAAGTTTTAAATATCCCCTCTCTTTCTTCTGTAAATGAAAAAAAAATAAAGTTTTTGATCTCACTCGGTGGAGATGGAACTATCCTTCGTCTCGCTCATAAATATAGTGATTTAGATGCAGCTATTTTAGGAATAAATCTTGGTAATCTCGGGTTTATGGCAGATATCCCAAGCACTGATATTTTTGAATCCTTGGGTGATTTAATCTCAAAAAAATACAAAGTAGAAAATAGAATTATAATAGAAGCTACCTCTTCAAAAGGCGAGATATCTTTTGCTGCAAATGATGTTACTTTTCATAGAGCTCACAATCACTCTTTAATAGATATTAGCATTAGCGTAGATAATAAATACTTAAATACATTCTCAGCTGATGGAATAATCATAGCAACTCCAAATGGATCTACTGCATACTCACTATCTGCAGGAGGTCCTATCTTATATCCTACACTAGATGCTTTTTTAATAACTCCAATCTGCCCTCACGCTATTACAAATAGACCGATTATAATACCAGCTGACACTGAAATCGAAATAAAATACTTATCAAAATTTAAATCTCCAATTGAAGTTCACTCTGATGGCTTAGTACATTTTGAGATGAGAACTAATGAAACTTTCAAAATTAAAAAAAGTAAAAAAGAATTTAAGCTTGTGAAGCTAGAAAGACACAACTATTTTTCAACACTTAGATCTAAATTAAATTGGTCTGGAAAAATTGGGTTAGAGAGTTAAACAACCTAAAATATCCAATTTTGAATATTTTGCTATACTTTAAAAGCTATATCTCTTTAGTTTCTCTTGGTTTTTTTAAACCATTTCTCCCTTCTCCAACGGCTGTTCTTTTTCTTTTAGATGCAGAACTATCATTGGTTGGATTGGATATACCTCGTCTTAATACTTGTTTGTTATTTTTCTCAGTTTTAGAGTTTTCAATGATTTTAAAACCATGTTGAGCCAAAAATCTATTTAAGCTTTGATCATTAGAATCTACTTTAATATGAATTGAAGAAACTTTATTAATTTCAGCAACTTTGGCTAATCTTTTTAAAAGGCATGTTCTAAAACCTTCTTCTTTGGTTTGTCCATCAAAAACAATCAAACTTTTTATAGCTAAACTATTTTCCATTTCTAAAGATTTTTTTGTTTGATTTTCTTTTTTATACACAATCATACCAACAGGGTTCCCGTCATATTTAAAAATTTCACATATTATATCTTCTTGTTTTCTTAGTTTTTCTAAAGTTTTAGTTTGGCCTTTAAAATGCTCTTCAACGAAATGAAAATGCATAGATTCTTTTTTCCCTCTAACAAACCCTGCGTTAGTAAAATCTAGTTTAAAACGATTTGCAGAAACTCTAAAAGATCCCGACGACATAACTTCCTCCTAAGTAATAAAAAAGATAAAATCTTAAGGAAAATTAAGAAAAATATAAAGCTATATTTCTATTAGCTCAATAAAAAATATCTTTAAAAATTTTACTTGAAAATTTTGATTAACTATACACATAATGTCTCTTCAATTCTAAGGTGTAGATATGTCAGTAATTTCTTCTTTTAACTTAGTTCAATTTAATGAAACCCATTACAGTCCTCATACTGATATCTTTTCAAATCCCTTCGATTCAAATCCTCTCCAAAATACAGTTGAAAAATTTTTAACTAATAATGAGTTTCATATTAATTTTCTTTCAAAAGATATCCCTATAACATTTATAAATGATGAAGCTTTTCTTGATTTAAGTGAAAATGATTTCAATGATTTATTAAATGTAGTTAATAACAAAGGTTTCAAAATTCATGTAGATACTCTAAGACTTTTTATAAAATCAGCATCTTACCTGGGCTATACTAATATAGTTTTAGATTTATTAAAAACTTTTGAAAACCTTTATCAATATCAAACTTTTTTAACATTAGCTATAGCGTACGCTGCTTCTAACAATAAAACCTCTACTTTAAACAGTTTGAAATCTCTTCTGAGAGAAGCTAATATACCAATACACTATCTAGATCTTCCTGAGAATATTTTTACAAAAACAGAAGATCAACGAACTTCCAGTAATCAAATGCCATTATTTACTTTTCAAGCAAAACCAAGATCTCTTTTTGACTCTCCTGCAATAGTTACTACTTTTTCAGCAACTCGCTCTTTTTTACCACCTGTTTATGAAGCTTTTACAGGCCCTGTTGTAACTTCTTATAAGCCTTATTTACTTGAACATGAGAGCTTTTATTCTGCAGCAACTCCTATCGAAATCCCTCCCCTGGCTGCCTCAAAATCAGAACAAAAATCTTTTTGCTCCACAAATTTATTTCTAGTTGCTATGACTATTTCTACACTTGCAGGAGCTGCAATAATAAATACTTATTATTATCAATTTATCTAAATTTACTTTTTTTTAAGTTTTTAAAAATTTATATCAAATTTTAAAGATTAAAATTATACGAAGTTAATTTTGATGAAGAAATTCTCTAGAGCATGTTTTAGCTTGATATTTCTAAGTAGAGCTCGTTTTACTTCATCTACTAAAATAGTTATCTTATCTAAAGGGAGTAGATTATCTAAATTTTGCTTTTTTAATAGATCAATTTTATCTGAGAAAAATAAAAATTTTTCATCTGCTTTTGTTTTTAATAAATGTAGATCTCTAAACCAGTAGAGGAGCTTATCTAAAAGAAGATCTATCTCTTTATGAAATTTTGTTGGGTTTTCTTTTGAAAAACTCTGCACATAGATCTCTTCTAATTTTGAAATAGCCTCTGATAAATCAAAAAAAGTAGAAATATTTTCTTTTGCTAGAATACTGATAAATAGATCTCTTTTTTTTAAGTAATCTGGATGAGTCGCTATCTCAATAGCTTTTCCAATAGAGCCTTGCGCTATTTTAGTAAGTTTTTTAGCATCTTCTGCTCCAAGCTCATGTTTGTTTTGTAAAAACGCTCTTAGATCTTCATCTTGAATTGAGCTAAAATTCACTTTAAAACATCTAGAAATTATTGTTTGTAAAATTTCATCTGCCCTACTAGATATTAAGATAATATAACTGTCGAGAGTTGGCTCTTCTAAAGTTTTTAAAAGAGCATTAGCAGAAGGAAGTAACATTCTATCAGCGTCTTTAATTATAAAAACTTTTGCCTCCGCTTCAAATGGAGCCATAAAAACTTGTTCTATCAACGATCTCATAGAAGCAATTGTATGATGGGATGTTTTACCCTCCGGCTCAAAAATGTGAAGATCAGGATGTTTGTTTTCTTCAATTTTTTTAAGTGCTATTGGATCAATATCAAATTCTGGATGCATCAAATTGCTAGCTAATACTCTAGCAAAATGAGATTTACCTACTCCCTCAGGTCCCGCAAAAAGAAGGGTATTTGAGATGGTATTACTCTCAATTGCTTTATTTAGCTTTTGCTTAACATCTAAATTTCCAATCAAATCATCAAATTTCATGAAAATTATTTTACAAATTTTAAGATAAAATTCATAGCAAATATAAAACATTTTAAAGGTTTTTATATAAACACTTAAAAAGTGTTTAATTTGAAGAGATAAATAAAACAGTTTATGTGGTTTTTATTTGATACTCCTGGTATTATTTATAGGTAGTTTTCCAAAAGAACTAACTATAGTATTTTACAAGAAAAAAAATATGGCTACTAATCCAATTACCATACAAAAACAAAACCCAGATAAATTTTCACTACTCTATAAATTAAATAATCATAGTCAGGGAACTTTATTAATACACACGCTAGAATATATAGATGATCTAGATTGTTTAGGAGCTCTTAACAAAACCTGTAAATTTTTTAATGAAACCTTAAAATCTACATTAGAAGAACTTAAAATATATAAACCACTGATGAATCATGTTTTTGAAAGTTGGCAAGAAGTTTTAAAACTACCTAAACTTAAAGAGCCATTAACTAAAATGTTTGATTTCTCTGATGAAGAGATTGATAAAATTCCAAATAGTATTATGAAAGGATATAACCTGTCTGGACAGATAAAAACACCTATTTTAATTTTTAAAACTATTGTAAGAAACTCAGATGGCAATGAAGTAAATAAACAGCTTGAAATTTTATTTCATACAAGCTATAAATGGATGTATCATTCCAAAAAGCATGGCTCTGACAGCCCATCTAATGAAATATTAAACCATTTTAAACGTCTGATTAAACATGAGCCAGCGGGTATAATAGATTCAATAACAGCTCCTCCTGATGATGATCCTTTTATACCTCAAGAATTGGCGTATGAAAATATCATTTTTTTTGAATCAAATCCAAAAACTACAAAAGATGGAATACCAATAGTTGAGTTAACTGAAGAAAAAATGAATAGCAAACCCTAAAACTATTAATCGATAAATTTCTAAAATAGAGTCTATTTTTCTTCATCTAAAGATTTGTTTTTCGTTTGCAACCGCAGTAATTCTCTTGGCGAAAGGGTTGAGAAAAGCTGATCTAAGCTTCCTGTAACCATTAATTTAGTTATCTTATGTTCATTATCTTCACGAGTTTTGATTAACTCTGTGAGATGAGCGCCTATTTGATCTAGTCTTTCAGATATTGACATTTCAAGACTAAAAATCTTTTCTTGCATTGAACCTCTTTCTTCTCTTAGTTCTTCAATAATAGCTACAGAAATAACTTTTCGAATATCATGTTGATTTTTACATTGTTCTAATTCTACTTCCAGGCGAAGATAGTCATTTTCTCTTTGAAGCATTGCTCCTTCTATTTCATTTAACCGTTTTTTGACTCTCTCAATTTTTTCAATAGTATCTGCTAAATTAGATCCATCTTTTGTTTTTATTGTAGGTAAGATAGTTCTAACTTGATTAGCTATATCAGTTAGATCACTTTCGATTTCTTGAAACCGTTCAGGACGCCCAGGCTCAACTTCATGCCTAGAGCCAGATCTTAAAACTTTTGTTGCCACTTATTTCCTTTGATTAGACTTTTCAAATTTTTATTATAACATTTTTGAATAATGAAAAAATAAATGCCACAAAAAAATATTCTAAAGTAGATTTTTTTTAATTATTTTGAGTAGATTTGAGTGTGAAATTACAAATCAATAAGTTTTGAGATGTAGTTTATAGATTTTTTTAAAACATCTTCTTTCGACTCTGTAGCATCTATTATCTTTATTCTTTTAGGAAACTTTTTAGCTAATATATGAAAAGCATCTCTTATCTTTTGATGAAAATCCATTTTTTCAGATTCTATTCTATCCAATTTGCTCTCTACGCGAGAGAGACCAATTTTAGGATCTATATCAAGATATATCGTTAGATCAGCAGTAGCATCTTCAATAATGAAAGATGAAAATTCAATTACTTTATCTATGCCAAGATCTCTTGCATGACCTTGATAAGCTATAGATGAGTCATTATATCTATCACATAGAACTATTTTATTTTTTTCTAATGATGGAAGAATCACTTCTTTTATGTGCTGGGCTCTTGATGCTAAAAAAAGGCAAAGCTCTGCTTTTGGATCTAGAGTTTTAGAGACATTAGAAGAAACTTCTTTTCCATTTTTTTCTTGAAGAACAATCTCTCTTAGATGCTCACCTAATTTTGTGCCACCAGGTTCTCTTGTAACTATATAATCTAATTTCTTAGACTCTAGATACTTTTTGATACTATCAATGAGAGAGGTTTTGCCAGCACCCTCTCCCCCTTCAAATGTTATGAAAAATCCCTTTTTCACAAAATCTACTCTTCTTTAGTAGGTTCTACTGTCTCAATTTTTTGCATATCAATTAAATTATCGTCAGCTTTTAGAGCTACTAGTTTTACACCTTGAGTAGATCTTCCCATAACTCTTAGATCTTTCATTCGCATTCTAAGAGATTGGCCTGCCTCAGACATTAAAAATACTCCGTCTTCATCTTGAACAGACAGCGCTCCTACAACTAGACCGTTTCTTTTAGAGGTTAGAATGGATCTTACTCCTTTTCCGCCTCTGTTTGTCTGTCTAAATGTATCTACCCTAGATCTTTTTCCAAAGCCATTTTCACAAACAACTAAAATAGTCTCAGTGCCTTTAACAACTACAGTTGAGACAACATAATCTCTTGGATCTTTTAGAGTAACTCCTTTTACACCACGAGCAACTCTTCCAACGGCTCTAACTAACCCTTCATCAAATCTCACTGCCATTCCGTTTCTTGTAAATAACATGATTTGATCATTTTCATGGACTAAATGAGCTGATATTAACTTATCACCTTCATCTACGTTGATTGCATTAACACCTTTTTTACGGATATTTCCGTATAAAGAGACAACTGTTTTTTTAACTACCCCTTTTAAAGTAGAGAGCAGGATATAAGTCCCTTCTTCTTCAAAAGATCTAACTTTTAAAATAGTCGATATCTTCTCATCTTTTTGTAGAGATTCAATATAGTTAATTAAAGGTCTACCTTTTGTTCTTCTACCAGCCTCTGGTATTTGCCAAACTTTTAACCAGTAACATTTACCAAGAGAAGTAAATATCATCAAATAATCGTGAGTCGAAGCGACATATATACTTTTTAAAACATCTGTCTCTCTTTTCATTTCTATACCGATAACACCAATCCCGCCTCTTCTTTGTTCTCTAAATACTGAAGTAGGCATACGTTTTATATAATCATCGTCTGTAATAGCAATAACTACTTGCTCATCAGCAATTAGATCTTCCATATTAAATTCGCTCTCAGCCGCTATCACTTTTGTTCTTCTTGGACTTTTATGATTCTTTTGAATTTGAGAGAGTTCATCTCTTATAATATCCTTGACCATCTCTTCTGATGCTAAAATTTCTTTTAAGTTTGCAATTTTTGTTAAAAGATCCTGAAACTCTTTATCAATTTTATCTTTTTCCATTGAAGTTAATTGATAAAGTCTTAAATCTAAAACTGCATTTGCTTGTCTTTCTGTAAATGAGTATCTACTCATAATCTCTGTTCTCGCAGAATCTCTATTTTTACAAGCTCTTATAATTCTTACAACTTCATCTAGATGATCTAAAGCTTTTAAATAACCCTCTAAGATATGGGCTCTTGCTTGAGCTTTATTTAATTCAAAGCGAGTTCTTCTTCTAATAATTTCTATTCTATGATCAACCCAAGCAGTGATCATATTTTTAACGTTCATTATGCGGGGCAATCCTTTATCCAAAGCTAGCATGTTACAGCCAAAAGTCACTTGCATATCACTAAATTTATATAGCTGATTTATTATAACATCTGGGATCTCGCCTCTTTTAAGCTCTAAAACTATTTTAAGACCATCTTTATCTGAATCATCTCTAATATCTGAAATTCCGGTAATTATTTTGTCATTTACAAGCTCTGCCATTCTTTCAATTAATCTTGATTTATTTATGCCATATGGGATTTCAGAAATAGCTATGAATTGTCTGCCATTTGGTTTTTCTTCAACATTCATAACACCGCGAAGCATTAGTTTGCCTCTGCCTGTATGAAATGCTTCATTAATACCTCTATATCCACAAATAACCCCACCTGTTGGAAAATCAGGAGCTGGCATTACTTTCATGATTTCATCGATTGAGACTTTTTCATCTTGTAAAACAAGAAGTGTAGCTTCTATTAGCTCATTTAAATTGTGAGGAGGAATGTTAGTCGCCATACCAACTGCAATTCCAGAAGATCCATTACATAAAAGATTTGGGAATTTTGATGGAAAAACAACAGGTTCTGTTTTAGTTTCATCATAGTTCGGAACTACATCTACTGTCTCTTTATCTAAATCTTCCATTAGCTGCATAGCAGCGTGTGTTAATCTCGCTTCAGTATAACGCATGGCAGCTGGAGGATCTCCATCGATAGAACCAAAGTTTCCCTGACCATCTACTAGAGTGTATCGCATATTCCAATCTTGAGCCATTCTAACGAGTGTTGGATAAATTACAGTCTCACCATGTGGATGGTAATCACCAGAGGTATCCCCAGATATTTTTGCACATTTTCTATGTTTTGCTCCTGGAGATAAATTTAGCTGTTTCATCGCATATAAAATTCTTCTTTGAGATGGTTTTAATCCATCTCTAACATCTGGAAGAGCCCTTGAGATAATAACAGACATCGAATAGCGCAGATAACTCTCTTTCATTTCCTCTTCAACATTTCTCGGAATAATTTTTTCATTTTCCGTGTAACTCATAGTTTCTCCTAATTTTTAAGTTTTTATACATCCAGGTTGTTAACAGAGAGAGCATGCCGCTCGATAAATTCTCTTCTTGGCGCTACTTCCTCGCCCATAAGTATCGAAAACATATGATCTGCTGCAATTCCATCCGGAAGAGTTACTTTAATAAGGGTTCTTTTATTTGGATCCATAGTAGTTTCCCAAAGCTGGTCTGCGTTCATCTCACCTAGACCTTTGTAGCGCTGTATCTCAATACCTTTCCTACCATTTACTCTTAAAAATTTTATAAGCTCTTTTAAAGTAGCAACAGGCATTGTAATGTCACCTTCTTCTATTATATCAAAAAGATTTCCATTCGCTTTTAAATAGTTATTGAAATCCAAATCAAACTTTATAAGCTTCTTTTTAAGCTCCATAAAGCTTTTTTGATCGTAGAGCTCGATGAAAGGCAGAGATTTTGGTCTAAATACTTTCATCTCTTCTGTAACTTCTTCTTCAGGAATTGATTTAATTGTTTCTTCATGTTGAGCTAATTGAATTTTTTCGTTCTCTTTTTTTAGATCAACTAATTCATCTTCAGAATATATAAATCTAGCTTCTGTTCCAATAGTAACTTGATATTTTGGATAGTCTTCGTTTTGATTTTTTGCTGTAATAAATTCCTTAAAAGGAACTCCTTTTCTCTCTAAAGTAGCTACTAAAGCTTCAATATCTACAATAATAGATAAAAGGTCTTTTAACTCTCTTTGATCTAAAGAGTCTTCAGACGGTGCCCTTCTAATCAAAATATCAGAGATTCCAAGCTCTAAAAGATATTCATCCATCTCTTTTTCAGAGTGAATAAACCGAATAGCTTTTTTTCTTTTAACTCTATAAAGAGGTGGCCTTGCAATATAGATAAAATTGTTATCTACTAACTCAAACATATGACGATAGAAAAAAGTTAAAAGAAGGGTTCTGATGTGAGATCCGTCAACGTCAGCATCCGTCATGATAATAACTTTATGATATCTTAGTTTCTTGATATCAAAATTGTCTTTTCCAATACCGCAGCCAAGAGCTGAGATGATTGTTCCAATTTCATTATTTTTTAAAATCTTTTGAAGTCTTGATTTTTCTACATTTAAAATTTTACCACGAATTGGCAAAATAGCTTGAAAACGTCTATCTCTTCCCATTTTAGCAGAACCACCAGCAGAATCTCCTTCCACTATATATATTTCGCATTTCTCAGGATCGGTCTCTTGACAATCTGTTAATTTTCCAGGAAGCCGAGTTGAATCCATCGCTGTTTTTCTAAGAGTTAATTCTCTTGCTTTTTTCGCGGCCTCTCTTGCTTGCGCTGCTATTATTACCTTTTCTGCAATCATTTTTGTAATAGCTGGATTCTCATCAAAATATATCGATAGCTCTTCACCTGTTATTTGCTGTACTACAGAACCAACGTCAGAATTACCTAGCCTTTGCTTTGTCTGTCCTTCAAATTGAGGGTTTGGAACTTTCACAGAAATTACAGCTGTAATTCCCTCTCTCATATCATCGCCTGCTACTGCTATTTTGTCAGCTCTAGCTGCTCCTGATTTTTTTATGTAATTGTTTAAAACGCGAGTCAAAGCTGTTGAAAATCCTGTTAAATGAGTACCACCTTGCTTTGTTGAAATATTGTTTACATAAGTATGCATGGATTCTGAAAAAGACTCATTCCACTGCATAGCAACTTCAACATCGATAGGGCCGTCATGTCCATCTTTGTGAGCATGAAAATATATTGGTGGTTCAAATAAAGGCCCCTTACTAGTATTTAAATATGATACAAAGGAAGCTAAGCCTCCAGCATAATTAAAATGAACATCTTCTCTACCATCTTCAGTCTCATCTATAAAATATAAATTAATTCCTTTATTTAAAAATGCAAGCTCTCTAAATCTTTGTAAAAGCGTGTCATAATCAAATTTAGTTACAGCAAAAAGTGTCTCATCTGGATAAAATGTAATTTTAGTTCCTCTTTTAGATGTCGGTCCAATTTCCACAAGATCTTTTACGACTTTTCCTTTTGAAAACTCCATCTCATATATAGTACTATTTTTATAGACTTGAGCTATAAATTTCTGAGATAAAGCATTTACACAAGAAACCCCAACACCATGAAGACCGCCTGATACTTTATAAGTGTCTTTATCAAATTTTCCTCCAGCGTGCAGAACCGTCATAACAACTTCTAAAGCAGTAACATCTTTCTTTCTTTTTTTCGATTCAGCTTCATGTTTTTCAATAGGAATTCCTCTTCCATTATCTTCAACAGAAAGAGATCCATCTTTATTAAGTATTATGGTTATCTCTGAGCAAAAACCTGCCATTGCTTCATCGATACAGTTATCGACAACTTCATATACAAGTTGATGAAGCCCAGATTCTGATGTATTTCCGATATACATGCTGGGTCTTTCTCGAACCGCTTGAAGTCCCTCTAAAACTGTTATGGACTTAGCAGTGTATTTTTCTTCTTTTGCCATTGTAGTCATGCCTTCTCACTTAGGTTTAGTTTAATAAAAAAATCTACCCTATTTTAAATATAATATTTCTAATAGTATCTCTTGAAAATTTCGCTTGCATAAGAGTTAATAAACGCTTTTTTTCTTGAGTCTTTAAAATACTCAAAAGCGTTGAGCTTTTAACAAGCACATATAAAGTTTTATTTTCAAAAGAAATAGCTTTTGTCATTGGAGATAATTTTGTACCTACCAATTTAGGCCAATAATTTATTATAAAACTCGGGTTTTTTAAATATTTACTTTCAATATCATTAAAAATGCTTGGTATGATGTTTTTTAAAAGCTTATTTGTTGATAAACACTTCCTATTCATAATCTCACTTTTCTGATAACTTTTAAAATTATTTGCCATACCTTTTTATTGATCTGAGCCATTTTTTATTTTAACAAATTTAATTGAAGTTAGCAAGAAAATTAAATGAAAAAAAGTAAAGATAGTGCGTATGAAATGATAAAATATATAGACATAGATAAAACGTCATTAAATGCAGCAACAATAGGCCCGGCTGCTATTGCTGGATCTATGCCAATTTTAGCGAAAAAAATAGGTGAAAAAACTCCTAAAAAGCTGCCAGTAAAACAAGCTCCAATTAGCCCAGATCCAACCATAACAGCAAGAGCAAATGGACTTGCTCCAAAAGGTGAAGAACCAATCAAATTCATAAGATAAACTATAACTCCACAAACCACTCCAAAAATTAGTCCTATTGTAGATCCTGTCAAAAGTTCTTTAAAAATAGCCTCAGCTCTGGTCCTTTTAGTTATAAGACCAAATGCTATACTTCTAACGAGCACTGTTGAGCACTGAATACCAATGTTGCCAGACATTCCAGTGATTAAAGGCACAAAAAACAGAACAAAAGTTAATAAAACGCCTTCTTTATTTTGAAAAGAAGATATTATTCCTACATTTATAAAGCCTGCAATTAAAGTAACTATTAACCAAGGTGAGCGAGCTAAAAACCTTTTAAGGATAGGTTCTTCATTAGATACATTTTCATAAGTACCAGAGATCTTAGCAAAAGTCTCATCTGCTACATCTTCCATTGCCTCTAAAACATCTTCCCCAGATATAACTCCAATTAATCTCTCTTTCTCATCTACAACTGGTAAAAACAAAAGTTTATATCTTTCAAAAAGATCGATAATATCTTTTCTTTTAACCTCTGCTGTAACTTTATGTAAAATAGGTCTCATTACCTGTTTTAAAAAAGCTTCTTCGTGATTTACAACCATGTTTCTTGCAGGAACATATCCTTTTAGCTCCTGATTATCATTTAATATAAAAATACCCTTTGTAAAATCGATTCTAGGATGATCATGAATAAAATCTGCTGCATCTTTAATTGTTTTATCCATATTAAATGCAAAAAATTCGCTTGTCATCAATCTTCCAGCTGAATTTCTTTTATGTTTTTTTTGCTCTAAAATTTTTTTAGATTGTTTGGGATTGATTATCTCCATAAACCTTTTAAAACGTCTCTCTGACATATCATCTAAAATAAAAACAGCTTCATCTGTTGGCATTTTTTCAAATAGTTTTTTTACCTCTCTCTCTGGCATATATCTAAATATAGTAAGTCTCGTCTCTGGAGTTGTATTTATTATAAACTTGATTTTTGCATCTCTTGTTTGGAGGCTATCATATAATATAGGCCTTGCATGAAAAGGCAAGTGAGCAGCTGCATATGCTAAATCAATAGCTGAGTGTTGAGTCGCTATTTTAGCAATATCATGAGAAAGTACTTGTGATGTTTTTTTATGAAAAGCTCTCTCTAATTTTTCTTTTAAAAGATCATCTATTTTTGTAGTTGGAGACTGCATTAAATCTACTTGATTTTCATAATCTTTATTATTTGAATTATCCATGATCTTACCTTTAGGCTTTGGAGCAAGCGAAAATAAAATATATCTACATCTTTGTTTATATACAAGATTAAAAAAATTTAAACTAAAGCTAATGATTTATTGAAAATTATTTTTTGTTTTCCAAAGAATCTTATTTAAAAAATGCTCAAATAGCTTTTTTTAATATTTAATCTAAATGCATTTTATCATATATTGTCTGAGCAGAAAACTTATTCAAGAGTGTAGCAATGATTGAAACATTTACAGCATGTTCTTTCTGTCTTAGAATGCCGATTGATCGGAACTTAGGTTCAGATTCTATTCTTAAGGCTAAAGGAGCTGAAGAAGAAGAAAAAGACTATTTAAGTTTTCTCAGGATTCAACAAATAGCTATAGATCTTATTTCTGGTCAAGCTGATGTCTATTTTCTGCAAGGACTAACAAAGCATGGAAAAGACTTTATTCAACCCTTTCTAGATAGAAATTTTGCTGTAATCCGTGTTAACTCTGAAACATTTGAAACGGCTATAGCAATAAATCCTGAACGTTTCGCTATCATTTATAACCTTTCAATAAATATTTTACTGAAATCAGGAGACAGAACTGATTTAGCAATAGCGTATGTGAGAAATAAAAAAAACAACCAAGAACTTTGTTTTAGCTCATTTAGTATAGAATATAAAAAATATTTCTCCCTATTTGAAGAGATAGATAAAGCGAAACGCGGGAAGGGAGACTACGTTAGAACAAACCATCAGACGGTTGCTGGGACTAACAGAGATAACGGCATTTTTATACGTTACGATGATAATTTCTTTGGTTCTACTTTTTTTACAGAATATATAATTTCACAAGTTAATATTAACTCTGAAGATTGCGTCAGCTCATGTTTAAAAAAATTTAGCTCTGAGTGTCAACCTACATTTGGAGGTATTAAAACTAGAGAAACTCCATCTCGTTTGTCTGGCCTTTTTCAAAATGCTTTTAAATCAGAACCAAAAACTAAAGAAGAATAAACAAACCTTTTTTTGGTAGATTTATTAGAACCCTTTTAGACCTTTAATTAAAATTTTTCTATTCAAAATCAAAAAACTCTTGTATTATTTATTTTTCTAATTAAAAAAAATGGAGAAAATTATGGCTGAGACATTAGTAGTAGTATCTAAAATAAAAAAATTCATCAAAGAGAAAGCAGAGCTTAGCACTTCTGCTAGCGCTATTGAGAAACTCTCTGAAATAGTTGAAAAAGAGTGTTTAAAAGCGGCTCAAAAAGCTAAAGAGTCTAATAGAAAAACTGTTTTAGATAGAGATTTCCCAGAAGAGATGTAAACAGCCTCAGCTAGGCTATTTATTGTGAGAGTTTTTGCTCTCTTACTATATATATAACATATGTTAAAAAAACTAAAAGTTTGGGCAGAGGCGACAAGAGCAGAGACTCTCATAGCTTCAATAAGCCCTATGATTATTGGAACTTTTTTAGCCTCCAAAGAGGTTAAACTAAATTACCTAGTTTTAGCTTTAACATATCTTTATGGTATATGTTTGCATATTGGTACTAATCTATCTAATGATTATTATGATTATCTAAAAGGAGTTGATACTGAAGATAGAATCGCTCCTTTTAGTACAATACAAACAAACCTAACATCTTTAAAACAGATAAAAATTGCGTTTTCCCTCTTTTTTTTATTTGCTTTTTTTATTGGGCTTTTTTTAATAATACAAGGTGGGATAATTACAGCTTCCCTATTTGTTTTTCCAATAATTTTTGGCTACTATTATACAGCAGGGAAAAACCCGCTTGGTTACATGGGCCTTGGAGAAATTTTAGTTCTTGTTTTTTTTGGACCATATGCTTGTTTGGGAACTTTTTATCTACAAACTCTAAAAATCTCATATCTTCCTATAATTGCAAGTTTAGGCCCTGGATTTTTATCTGTTGCAATACTCGTTGTTAATAATTTGAGAGATTTCGATCTTGATAGAATTGGGAATAAAATAACACTAGCTGTTAGGTTTGGGAAAAAATTTGCTAAAATTGAATATGTTGCAAGTCTAACGTTAGCTTTTTTCGTTCCTTTTATTTATTTTATGCTACTCAAAAAACCACTTATTTTAGCCGCTAATGTTTTTATTTTCTTTGCTCCTTTCAAACTTATCTATAATTTTAAAAACCCAAAGTTATTAAACGATGGGCTTAAAAAAACAGTTCTACTTTTAATTATTTATACAGCAGTTTTTTCAGCTGCTCTATATTTCGTTTAATTTTCAGTAGTTATATATTTTCAGATTTTTATTTGACATTAATTCTAGATCTCAATTATTTTTTCATACTTTTAGAAGTGAATCTTGATTACCAAATCATTAAAGTAAAAGGAGTTTATTATGGCTATTATACCTCAAGTAGTTGGTCCGATCTTAGCTGAGCCAGTTCTACCACTTATTGATACATTTCCCAAAGGTTCAATCTTTGAACCGAAATTTAATGAGAGAAGAAGTCCTATTGATCCCGCTAAAGCTTTTACAAATTATTTAGGGCGGGTTCATAAAAAATACAAAGACATGGATACCGCTAATATAGAGAATCTAGTAAATAGATTGTTACAAGAGCAAGAGCAAACTTTTTTGAATTTT
>JAAKFN010000026.1 GCA_011065045.1 Candidatus Anoxychlamydiales bacterium | reverse complement strand
TCTTACATCTTGAAGCTGAGGAGCAAATATTTGAAAAGCTATAGGCTTATTTTTTTCATCAAAACCAGATGGAATAGAGATAGCCGGAATGCCTGCTATATTTGCTGGAACTGTAAATAAATCTTGCATATACATCTCAATTGGATCTTTGATAGAGTCTAATTCAAAACAAGTATTTGGAGTAGTTGGGGTGCAGACAAAATCGCAGGTGGAAAAAGCATCTTCAAATGCTTTAACTATCATAGTTCGAACTTTTTGAGCTTTTTTATAATATGCATCTTTGTATCCAGAAGATAAAACGTAAGTGCCAAGCATAATCCTTTTTTTCACCTCTTCTCCTAAACCCTCTTCTCTTGAAAGCTCGTAAATATCGTTTAGTGTTTTTGCATTTTTCGATCTTTTTCCATATCTAATACCGTCGAATCTTGCTAGATTCGTAGATGCTTCAGCTGTAGCTATTACGTAGTAAACAGCAATCGAGTATTTTAAGATATCTAGGTTGATATCAATTATCTCAGCTCCATTTTGTTTTAAGATTTCTAAAGAAGCATCAAAGTTTTTACGAATAGAAGGATTTAAATTTTCTAAAAAATGAAAAGGCACCCCAATTTTCATGTTTTTATAACTCTCTAACATGTTTTCTAAATAGGTCTCTTGAGGTAGATTTAAACTTGTTGAATCCTTTTTGCAGTGCTTGCCGATAGCTTCCATTATTAAACCGATGTCTTTTGCATTTGTTGCAATAGGCCCTATTTGATCTAATGAAGATCCAAATGCAACAAGTCCAGATCTCGATACTCTGCCATAACTTGGCTTATATCCTACAACCGAGCAAAAAGCAGAGGGTTGTCTAACAGAGCCTCCTGTATCAGACCCAAAGCCAATAGGCGTTAATCTAGCTGAAACACTAGCTGTAGAGCCTCCAGACGATCCCCCAGAAACACAGCTTAGATTCCAAGGATTTTTTGTCGGGAAAAAACTAGAATCTTCACAAGATGATCCCATAGCAAACTCATCTAAATTTGTTTTTCCTAAAATTATAGCTCCCTCATGTTCTAATATCTCTACCAAAGTTGAGTTAAAAGGAGCTCTATAGTTAGTTAAAAATTGAGATGCGCAGGTTGTTATTTCATCTAAAATATGAATGTTATCTTTTATAGCAATAGGAATGGCAGAGAGCCTGCCAACTCTTTCATTATTTTTTAATTTTTCATCAAGTTCTTTTGCTTTATTCAAAGCTCTTTTAGACAAAACATTTATATAGCATTTTAATTCCTTATCATATTTTTCAATCCTATTCAAAAAATAAGTAGTTATTTCCACAGCTGTTAGTTTTTTTTCTAAAAATAGATCGCGAAGCTCTATTGCTGATTTTCTATACATTTTTACCTAATTTTTTGAGATAATTACCGGCACTTTAATCATTGAAGCGATTTTGTCCGGAGCATTTGATAAAAACTTTTCTCTATCCATTGGTTTTTTTATTTCATCTTTTCTAAAAACATTTTTTTGAAAATCCGCTAAAACATAGTTGCAGGTTTCAACATTTTTAGTGTCTACTTCATTTAGAGTCTCGATATAATCAATTATCTGTTTTAAATCTTTTAAAAAATTTTCTTGCTCTGTTTGAGTGAGCTTGATTTTACAAAGAGCTTGTAAGTTTTCAATTGCAGCTTTATCAAAGGAGGACATATCTAAAAAACCTTAAAATTTACAATGTAATTATTATCTAAATACTTCTAAAAGTCAATTTATTTGCTTTTGCAATTAAAAAAAATAATGACAAGGAATTTTTTTTTTTTTATTATTCGATAGAAAGAAAGAGAATTATTAATTTATTAACTTATATGGGGGTTTAAATGAGAGTAATTCGTTTTATTGTGCTGCTTCTTATTTTACTTGGCGCTATTAATTGGGGCCTTTGGGGTGCATTTCAATATGATCTTATTCAAGATGTTTTTGGATCAGATCAGTCCACTTGGGCTAGAATTGGCTATATCATCGTAGGGCTTGCTGGAATCTATGGCATTAGTTTTCTTTTTTCAAAAGGAACTTGTGGACACGGAGAAAAACATCACAGCGAATAGAATAGATAGATTTAAGGATGCAAATTTAAAAAATTTGCATCCCTAATTGATTTTTTTTATCAAATTATTTTTTGTCGCACGAAGAACTTCCTTAACAAAAAGTATCATAAAATGTGATTTTAGCTTATTTCTAGCAATTATCTTTTGTATCGTTATTTCAAGTAATTGATTTTTTTCTTTTGAGCCTTGCAATTAAATAGAGGTATTTCTTATTAGGTAAGTAAGGCCCTATTGGGCTAGCGAGTGGAGAAAAATCGATGAAAGCACTAAGTGGCTTTAACCCATGGTTAAAAATGTGGGTGAAGCCAAAGACTACTATTAGAAAAGTTGTAGACTATAATCCTAATTTTAGGCTGTTTTGGCTATCTGCTATTTATGGAATTGTATCCCTACTTAGTTCTTCTCAGAGTTTCGCTTTGGGTCATAGATTTCATTTCTTTTTGGTATTGTTTTTATGTCTTATAGTAGCTCCTTTATGGGGGTATATCGTTTTTTCTGTATCATCGTTTTTCATCTTCCTTAGTGGTAAATGGCTAAAAGGAAGTGCAAAGTACAAAGAGGTAAGAAGCGCTATTGCTTGGTCGAACGCTCCTATGATAGTCAATATATTTCTCTGGATTTTACTTCTCTCAATTTTTAGAGAAGATATGCTAAGAGATTTTCCTGCTTCTTTTGTTTTTTCAAAAGCTCAGAGGGTATTTTTATTTTTGATTTTACTTTCCCAGTTAGTAGTAAGTGTCTGGATTATAGTCTTATATATTAATGCTTTATCTGAAGTTCAAAGATTTTCGATAGGAAAAGCTATTTTAAATATTTTGATTGCTATGGTTATTTTTATTGCTGTCTTTTTTGCTATTGCTCTTATTTATTTTCTAATCATGAGAGGGTTGCTTTTAAGATGAAAAAAATTATTTTTCTAATCTTTATCTCCTCAATTTTAATTAGTGGCTCTAGCTTTTCTTGGGAGAAATTCTATTCTATAGAAGGCAAATGCGAGGTTTTATTTCCAAATAAACCAGAGCATATGAGACAAGCAATCCCAGTTAAAGATTTAGGCTCTTATATGAACTACGATGTTTATTTATCTACTTTAGATGATGAAAGCTCAGTATGCATGATGATTATAGTAGATTTTCCTGCAAAAATAGATAGTGATAAGGAGCTTCAAAGCTTAGAAGGATTTTTAAATGGAATCATAAATCACAGAGAAGAGAAAAAGTTGATCTCAGCTAATTTCACAACTCTAGGAGATCTCAACGCCTTAGATTTTGTAGTAGAAGATCAAAATAGATATTTTAAAGGCAAAGCGATAATATCTGAGAGTAAAATGTATTTAATAGCTATGGAATATGATACTCACTTAGATTTAGATATTTCATTTAACAAATATATCGAATCTTTTCATCTGAAAAATCAATAAAAATAAAGATTAATCTCCATTTAAAATTGCTTCTTTTGTTCTAAAATGAAGTTTAGCAACTTTTTCTAAAGCTTCTGGCCCATGTTTTTGAACAATTTTTCTTCCTATATCAATCACAAAAGAAGATGCTCCTTTGGGAAGTTTCTGATCATACTCAGAAGATAACTCTTCTAATCCTTTTAAAAAAGCTGCTCTAGCCATTATAGATGCTCCTGCTACTATTGGATCTTCTTCAGCTTTAGTTCTTTGCTCTAGATCAATAGATAATCCTTTTCTTTTTACAGCAGATGCTACAACAGATTTATTTGCAAATTGATCAATTATAACATTTTTGCAAGAGGTTTTTTCAACGAGCTCAGAGATTACGGTTGTATGCCCCCAAGCAAGCAGTTGATTTAAGTTTTTGAACTTCAAATATAGTTCGTTATACTTTTCAGGAAAAATTCTAACAACAGCAATTTTAAACTTTGCTTTTAAAATATTTGCAAGATCTAAAATGGATTTATCCGATATTTTTTTGCTATCTCTAATATTTAAAGAAATTAATTCTTTTATACCTTTTTCATCAGCATATAGTCCCGCAATACACAGTGGGCCGAAAAAATCACCTTTTCCAGATTCATCAACTCCAATTCTTGATGTCATTGAAATAAAGGCTTCTGGATTCGTGTAACTAAACGTTTTTAAAATTTCTGGCTCTAAATAAAATTCTATGAATTCATCTTTATCTTTTCCTTGAACAACTAAAGATCCGGATTTATATAGTGCTAAAGTTACACCCTTTTTTTTTGCAGAAAAAATGGTATAGGGTGGATTTGTTAGAGAAAATCCTTTTTCTTCTAAATCATTTTTTAGTTTAGGTGCTAGATTTACATCTATTTTTGTTGTAAAGGTAGCTGGTTTCATATAATTTTAATATTGTGTTTTAGTAAATTTATATAAAAAATCGAAGTTAAATTGAAGTAAATTTTTAGAAAAGCTAAAATGATATTTATATAACGAGGGTTTTATGATTGAACAAAAAAAACAGATAGGTGACCTTTTTAAAACAAAAAGACATGAGATGAACTTGTCTTTAAAAGAAGTTGAAAATGCAACTTCAATAAGAATGCTTTATCTAAAAGCGATTGAAGAGGGCGGCGTTGATAAACTGCTTTCTAAAGTTTATATCTTAGGCTTTGTCAGACAATACGCATCTTTTTTAGGGCTAGATGGAGATAAAATTATAAAGCAAAATCCCAAAGCTTTTGATTCAAATGTTCCAAAACAAGATTTTGATTATGGTATTGGAACTTTAGAGGTTAGAAATACTCAATCATCATCTGCAAAAATTCTTCCGAATGCTATGTGGATAGTAATTGGTATAGTAGTGCTCATTGGTGCTTGGTTTTTTGCAAGAGCTATAGGCGTTTTTTAGTGATTTTTGAAAAGTTTATTTTTACAAACTTTTTAAAAAAAGCAAAAGAAAATAAGGTTCAAAAGACTTTTCTAAATGGCGCTTTAATGGGCCTAACGGATTTGGTGCCGGGAATATCAGGATCTACTATAGCTTTAGTTTTAGGGATTTATCAAAAGCTTTTAACTTCTATAAAAAATATAGAATTTAAATCTCTTTTAAAATTGGATTTTAAAAGTTTTGATTTTGCTTTTTTAATTCCTCTGATAAGTGGAATGATTTTTTCATTTCTAGTTTTTTCTAAAGTATTTAGCTTTTTTTTGTCTCATGAATTTTTTAGAGCTATTTTTTTAAGCTTTTTTTTAGGAGCTGTTCTTTCTTGTATTTATTTTCTTTTAAAAGAGATAAAAATTGGTTTTGATAATTTATTTTTAATGTTAATAGGATCTATTATCTCTTTTTCAGTTTCCTACTTTAGTGTAGGGGAGATCAGTTTATCTTTTAATTTTGAGGTTAAACTAATTATTTCTGGATTTATTGCAATTTTTGCAATGCTACTCCCTGGAATATCTGGAAGCCTGATTTTAGTAATGTTAGGAGTTTATCCAATCGTTATAAATGCTCTTAGTAATATTTCAAATTTTGAGAGTTTAAAAATTTTAGTTTTTTTAGCAATTGGGATCTTTTTGGGGCTTTTAGTTTTTCCGAAAATTATTTTGTTTTTCTTAAAAAAATATTATTTTTTAGTTTTGAGTTTTTTAATAGGGCTTATGTTTGGATCAATTTATGCTCTTTGGCCATTTTGGATTTATAAAAAAAATATTTTTGCAAATAAAACTATTTTGATACCTACGAAATTCAAGTTTCCGGAGGTATTCTCTTTAGAATTCCTCCTTTCAGTTTCTTTTTTAATATTGGGCTGTTTTATTTTTTTTAAAATAAAACAAAAACTTTTAATAAAATCTTAAAAAAAATATGAAGTTACTTGCATATTAAAATTTCAAGATTTATGATTGACTTAAGAAAAGTTAAATAAAAAAAATCTATGAAAACTCTAGCAGATTATGAGATTTTAAAAAAGTTAGGTGCCGGCTCTTTCGGAGAGGTTTACCTGGCGAGGCATAAAATTATCAAACAAAAAGTTGCTTTGAAGGTTTTGCCTTTAGAGTTATCAAAAAATGAAGAGTTTATTGAAAAGTTTGAAAAAGAAATAGGTAGATTGACAATGCTTGATCACCCATCTATTGTAAATCTTCACAACATTTCAAAAGCAGATGATCGATATTTTTTAGTTATGGATGCAATGGTGGATTCAAACGATGAAATACTTAGCTTAGATAGATACTTGAGATATAAAGGTGATGTGCTTTCAGAAGTTGAAGTAGAGGCTATTTTAAGACAAATTGCTTCTGCTTTAGATTATGCTCATATGATAAATTTTGATAATGATTTTTTAGCTCATAGATCTTTAAAGCTTAGCAATATTTTTGTAAGAACAACGGACAGCGGTATAAAAGTTCACATCTCAGATTTTGGCCTTTCAAGGTTAATTGGAGAGGGAAAAGTTTTATTTCAAACTGAGAAACAACTTTTAAAAGAAATGCTCTCTAATGAAGAGCTTATAAAAAACCCAAAATCAGATTCTTATACAACAAATAAATTTTTAGAAAATTATAACTTTTTAGCGCCTGAGCAAAAATTTAAAGATTTAAATGAAAAGATAACTTTTAAAGCAGATATTTACTCTTTTGGTGTTTTAGCTTACTTTCTTATAGCTAGAGAGTTTCCTCAAGGATACTTCGATCTTCCTTCAAAAATTGCTCCTGAATATAAATTAAACTGGGATCTACTTATTTGCAAATGCCTTCAAAAAGATATAAACAGAAGACCTGAAAAACTAATCGAAGCTTTAAATTCATTTTTATCAACAGAGCAAACAGATATATCTTCTTTAGAGATTTTATCCTGGGAAGAGGTTGAGAGAAAAGTTGAAAATGCTATGCAAATGTCTTTTGAATTTTCTCAAGATTTAAATAACTTAGAAAAAGAAGATAAAGATCTAAAAAATGATCCAAAATCTGTGAAATTTACAAGTGTTGAAAAAACAGATCAAAAACCAATTATTAATCCTCAAAAAGTTGATAGACCAACATATGAACCAGATCCTGGAGCTATTTTTCAAAAAGAATTAAACGTATCATATTATCAACCTAAAAAAGCTGAAATTAAAAATGTCGAGCCTCTCTTAACTGAAATGGTAATAGTACCTGGAGGATCTTACACAAGAGGCAGTGACAATGGCTCTCGTGATGAAAAACCAAAACATAAAGTTACAATTAATAGTTTCGCTTTAGATATCCATTCAGTTACAAATGAACAATTTGTTCGCTTTTTAGAATTTATGGGTGGTGAGAAAAATTCTGATAATAATGATATCATTAGACTTAGAAATTCAAGAATTAAAAGAACTGCAGGAAAGCTTATTATTGAATCTGGCTACGCGAAACATCCAGTTGTTGGAATCACTTGGTATGGAGCGCAAGCCTACGCTAAATGGGTAGGGAAAAGACTTCCAACAGAAGCTGAATGGGAAACTGCTTCTACAGGTGGTGAGGACAGCGCTGAGTATCCAACAGGCTCAGATATTGATCATACTCAAGCTAATTTTTTTAATTCAGATACAACCTCTGTTATGAGCTATCCGCCAAATGGCTACGGTCTTTATGATGTAGTTGGTAATGTTTATGAGTGGTGTGAAGATTGGTATGCTTATAATTTTTATGACGTGTCAATGCAAGAGCCGGAGAATCCAACAGGGCCACAGCAAGGTGTTTATAGAGTTCTAAGAGGTGGTTGTTGGAAGTCTCTAAAAGAAGATATGAGATGCGCACATAGACATAGAAATAATCCAGGTACTGTCAATGGTACATATGGATTTAGATGCGCAACTGATGTGTCTTAATACATTTTCTTGAAATCCCGAAATCTACAAATTACTGATTATAAGCTGTTCTGTTTGCGTTTCTTGCAAATTTAATATGAGAAATTAAATTTGCATAAAAATTGAAATGAGAAGCGTGCAAAGTTAGCTCATTAAAAAATAAATAATTAATGGTTCACATGAGGACGTACATGTTCTAGTCCTACATCTATAAGAAAATCTAATTCTTTGCTTAATGATTTGTTTTCTTGAGCAGCAAGTTTGCTTAATAAATAGTGCCGTTCAGCAGTTGTTCTATATGCAATATTACCTTTAAATTTCTTCTTATCGATTGGTTCAGGAACTAGTTCGCCATTCTTTAAATAGAGTTTAATAGCAGCTTTTATAGCTTTTTTAATTTCTTTTATTCCTTCATCAATGGATTCAGCGTCAGTACAAATTCCTGGTAATTCATTTACTTTGATGATATAATAGACTTTTTTATTATACGTTTCTTGTTCAATTGTATAGCTCCAGTTTAAATTAAGATAATAATTTAATTTTTTTTTC
This sequence comes from Candidatus Anoxychlamydiales bacterium, assembly GCA_011065045.1. Lineage (GTDB taxonomy): Bacteria > Chlamydiota > Chlamydiia > Chlamydiales > SM23-39 > JAAKFX01. The sequence goes on along the minus strand of JAAKFN010000026.1, from coordinate 8,087 downwards.
TTAATAGCCATGATCTCTTAAAACCTCCTTAAGATCTCTAAGTTGATAGGGAAGCAATTGCTTTCTTTTTTTGATTGATATATTTTTAAAATATCCTTTCTTTCTAAATACATGATGAGATCCGCAAATTTCTAATTCAAAACCAAGCTTGAAAAGCAATCTTTCGGCTTCGTTATATGTAATAGTTCTGTTTTCCAGAATTTTTCTTATCAACTTATCGTTTTTACCCATATTTCATATGATATCATATTTGATATCATTTATCAAGCATTTTTATATATGATGTTTAATATAAGCGATTTGACGTTTTTTTTGTTTTCAGGTGTCGTTAAGTTTTTAAAAAAGATCAAAAAAAAATTCTGGTGATGTTCTTTAGAGAAAACAATGATATGAATAAAATTATACACACAAAAACAAAGTAATAGTATTGCCAAAAATTAATTAAAAAAAACTCTTTTAGATCCTGATTTTTATGCTCAAATGGTTCACAAATATTTTGATGAAGAATTAGCAAAAAATCAAAAAAAGGAAAGCTAAACAACAAGCCATCAGACTGTTTTTGTGAATTTAAAAAGGCCTAAAATATAGGCCTTTTTATTAATGAATATCTGCAATTAATCTTCTTCAGATAATAAAGGCGACAAATTTTTCATAAATTTAAAAATGGTATAAGATGATTTCTTTGTTCTATCAGCATCTGTTGGTTGGGGGATATCGGGAACTATAATTTCTCTATAAACTTCTAAAGCAATCGCTTTTTTAGTAGAACCTTCTAAAAAACTATCTTCTATAGTGCTTAATTTACTTAAGATCTCTTTTTTTAAAGAATGGCTTTGAGGATTTAAATCTTTAGCTAAATCTTCAACTTCCTTTTTGAACCATGATTTTTCTTCTTCATCAACAAAATTGAATAATTCTGCAATATAGAAATCAACAGATATATAGAGATAAGTTTCGAAAACTTTATCATTCAATTTTTTCCAACAAAGGAATTTTGGAAAGGACCTTGAAAACATTTGCAAGTTAGGATTTATTTCTTTTAAATATTTTTTCCAACCATTCAATTGAGATTTATCTTTAGCACAATATAGTAAATCTATTAACTCCAACTGTTGAACGTTAAATTTTTTGTAAATCTTACCTGTTGTTATATCATTACCTATCGTCTGCCCATTTTTGTGATTCCTACAAATATCTTCAATTGATTTAATATAACTTTTAGCAACTTTTCTAAATTTATAATCATTGCTTTTTACATATTCTCTTGTATAAGCAATAGCTTTAACAAAAGAGACAGCTCCTAAAAATAAAATAGTAGCTGTAGGCGATACGTACACAAAAACAGCAGCTGAGATAGCTAAAGATAAGGTAGCTAAAACTAAATTAAATTTATTTTCTTTTACAAAATTAAATATTTTTGAAGGTACATTTTTTATATTTGCAAAAGTTATGTTTTTAATTGAGCTAAAAGTTTTTTTTGCAAAATCTTTTACTTTATCTTCTATGTAAGTCACTTTATCAACCACATGAGCGAGAGCTTCAAAGGGTTTGGCCATAATTGAGGTTACCATGAATATTTCTCCTTAAATTATAATTTTATAAAAGGTATTTTAAGAAATATGGTGTTTTATTCAACCATAAATAAATTTTTGATACAGAAAAGGATCTTTATATAAAAACTAGTTCTCTTATATAATAAACCTTTTAAAAATATAAATATTAAGGATTTTTATGAATCTATATCTTTTAAGACCAAGAGGATTTTGTGCAGGGGTTGTAAGAGCTATTAAAACTGTTGAAAAAGCTTTAGATATTTGGGGTGCTCCTATATATGTAAAACATGAAATTGTCCATAATAAACATGTTGTAAATGCCCTAAAGGAAAAGGGAGCTATTTTCATAGAAGATTTGAATGAGGTGCCAGTTGGAGAGAAAATCATCTATTCAGCGCATGGAGTCCCGCCTGAGATAAGAGCTTTAGCGAAACAAAGAAATTTACTAGAGATAGATGCTACATGTGGGCTTGTTACAAAAATACACTCTGCTGTTAAAAGATTTTCAAAAAAAGGTTATAAAATAGTTTTAATCGGCAAAAAAAAGCATGTAGAAATTATTGGGATTTCAAAAGAGGCCGAGGATGCTACGACTATTGTAGAGAAAGCAGGAGATGTTAAAGACTTGAGTTTTAAAAATGATCAAAAACTATTCTATATTACTCAAACGACACTTAGCATCGATGATGTTAAAGATATAGTTAAAGCTCTAAAAGAGAAATTCCCAAATATTGAAACACTTCCATCATCTTCTATTTGCTATGCTACAACGAATAGACAAATGGCTTTAAAGGAGACAATTAAAGATGTTGATCTTGTTTTAGTAGTAGGTGATCCTACATCTTCAAATTCAAATAGATTAAAGGAGCTGGCAACAAAAAGAGTAAAAAAAGCGTATCTTATAAATTTTGAGAATGAAATTGAAAAAGACTGGTTAAATGGGGTGAAAAATATAGCAATGACAGCAGGCGCTTCTACACCTGAAGATGTTGTTAAAAGATGCATAGATAAGTTATTTGAGCTTGGTCTTAAAAATGTTAAAGAAGTTATCTATAAAGATGAAGATGTTGTCTTTGCTCTTCCAAATGTATTAGATGCATCTTTAACTAGATGACATGCTACAAAATGATCCTTTTCTATCTCCTTTAATTCGGGTCTAGCATCAAAACAGATCTTTTTTGCAAAAGGACACCTTGTAGAAAATAAACAGCCCTTAGGCGGATCTAAAAGAGAGGGGATTTCACTGTTTAGTAAAATTTTTGTCTGATTTTTTCTAAATGTAAAAGAGCTCTCTATTAATGCTTGAGTATATGGATGGAGAGGATTTGAAAAGATTTGGTTAGTTTTGGCTTTTTCTAAAAACTTACCCATATAGAGAACTGAGACACTATCTGAAATATATTTTACAACTTTTAAATCATGAGAGATAAAAAGATAAGTTAAACCTAAGTTTTTCTGAAGGTCTATAAGTAAATTTATAATGCCAGAGGCAATAGATACATCTAAAGAAGATAAAGGCTCATCTAGAATAATAAATTTTGGATTTAAAATAATTGCTCTTGCAATAGCAACTCTTTGTCTTTGGCCGCCACTTAGCTGATGAGAGAATCTTTTTTTTACAGTACTTGATAGATTTACTTTTTGTAAAATATCATCAGCTATTTTTAATAGTTTTTCTTTAGAGAATTTTTCATGGATCTTTAAAGGCTCTAGAATAATATCTAAAACCCTCATCTTTGGATTTAAAGATAGATACGGGTCTTGAAAGATCATTTGGATGTTTTTTCTAAAAACTTTTCTTTTATCGAAAGTAGCTTTGACAAAGCTGGCTTTGTTAACACTAGTGTTGTCAAAAATAGATAAGTTTTCAAAAAAAACTCTCCCAGATGTCGGCTTTAAGAGGCCAGCTATAATATTTGCAATCGTAGATTTTCCAGAGCCAGACTCTCCAACTATTGAAGTAGTTTTTCCCTTTTCAATATCAAAACTAATATCATTTAAAACATTTAAAGTTTTGTTTTTTATATAAAAACTCTTCTTCAAATTATTGCATGAGATGATTTTATTCATTTTCTTATTTTTTTTGTGTTTGCATTTCTATCAGTGAGTTTAAAAGAAGTTTTGTATATGGATGCTTTGTTTTTTCTAAAAGATCATTTGCAATAGTTTCTTCTATTATTTCCCCTTTATACATAATGTATAGTTTCGATGCTACACTGGAGACCATTGCTAGGTTATGGCTTATAAAAATTATTGAGGATTTGTATTTTTTATTGATATTTTTTAATAGATCGATAATTTGAAGTTGATATGTCGTATCTAAAGAAGTTGTTGGTTCATCTGCAATTATTATTTTAGGATTCGATGCAATTGCGATTGCTATCATTACTCTTTGTCTCATCCCTCCACTTATTTGATGGGGATATTGAGAGTATCTAAGTTTTTCATCTTGGATTCCTACATCTTTTAATAGAGAGAATACTCTCTCTTTAGATGGATTTAGATCTATAGCCTCTAAAATTTGCTTTCCTATTTTCATAGTGGGATTTAAAGATGAAAAAGGATCTTGAAATATTATTGATATTTTTTTACCTCTAATTTTTTGAAGCTCTTTTTCTTTTTTAGAGAGGAGATTTTCATTTTCAAAAAGGATTTTTCCATTTGTTATTTTAGCTGATTTGTCTAAAAGAGATACTATTGCATGAGCTAACGTGCTTTTTCCAGAAGCAGATTCTCCAATAATACCGATAATTTCATTTTCAAAAAGATCAATGTTTATATTTTGTAGAGCTAATATATTTCTGTTTTCTAAAAAATACTCTACACTTAAATTTTTTATCTCTAATATTTTTTTCATCTAGCCCTTCTTGGATCAAAAACATCTCTAATGCCATCTGCTAGTAAATTAAATGCAAGCATTGTCAAAGAGATCATAAAAGCTGGAAAAAAAAGCCTCCAAGGATAATATCTTAGAGCATAAAGACCATCATTTACCATAACTCCCCAAGAAGATATTGGCGCTTGAATACCGAGACCTAGAAAACTTAAAAAAGCTTCAGTGAAAATAGCGAGCGGTATACTTATTGTCATAGTTGTAATAATTGATCCCATGCAGTTTGGAAGAAGATGTTTAAAGATTATCCTAAAATTTGACGCTCCCATAACTTTTGCTGCATCTATAAATGGCATTTTTTTGAGAGATAGTATTTGAGCTCTTACTATTCTCGCCATATTTATCCATCCAGTAATTGTTAGAGCTATTAAAATAGTTAAAATTCCAGGGCTCATAAAAACTATTAATAAAATTACAGCTAAAAGATAGGGAATCGTTCCTATAATATCAGCGATTCTCATCATTATTTCATCTACATATTTTCCGAAAAGGGCAGCTATAGCTCCATATATCATACCGATAATTATATCAATGATAGCAGCTGCTATTCCAATGCTCAGAGATATTCTAGCTCCATACCAGATCCTTGTAAAAATATCTCTTCCTAGCTCATCAGTTCCAAACCAAAATTTTGTAGATGGAGATAAATTTTTTAATTCTAAATGTGTATCGAAATAGGTATAGCTATTTAAATAAGGTCCAATAATAGCCATAATAATAAGAGAAAATAGGATTATAAAACCAATGCTCATAGCTTTGTTTTTAACAAATGCATTCGTTGCATTTCTTATAAAAGAAGGTTTTAAGATATTTTTATCTAACGCTTTGTCTATTTGCATTCTCTATTTCAATCCTTGGATCTATCAATTTATAAATAATATCTAAAAAAAACATAATCATTATAAGTATAAAACTATAAAAAACACTAAGGCCAATAATTACTGGATAGTCTCTTGCTGAAATAGAGCTAACAAGCCACATTCCAATTCCTGGAATTGAAAATATTTTCTCTATCACAAAACTACCTGTTAGCACATGGGCGCTCAAGGGGCCTAAATATGAAACAACTGGAAGTATAGCATTTTTAAAAGCATGCTTAAAAATAACATCAAAAGAGCTAAGACCTTTTGCTTTTGCAGTTTTTATATAGTCCTTAGATAAAACCTCTATCATAGAGGTTTTCATAAGCCTAGCTATATATGCAGAGGGAAGAGAGGCGAGGGCAACAGCTGGAAGAATAGAATGTAAAAAACTTTCAAATCTAGCTATTGGAAAAAGATGAAGTTTCATAGCAAAAAAATATTGCAAAAGTGACGCGAATAAAAAATTCGGTATAGAGATACCTATGATTGTAAAAATAGTAACAAAACTACCCTGCCATTTATCTTTTTTTATAGCAGCTATCGTCCCTAAAATAAGCCCAGATGTTAGAGATATAATCAGAGCTTCAAAGCCTAGCATCATAGTGATAGGCAGTCCATCTTTTATAATCTCAAAAACATCTCTGCCTTCATATATCAAAGAAGGACCTAGATTAAAGGTAAAAAAGCCTTTTAAATATTTAATATATTGATAAAGTAAGGGCTTATCTAAACCGTAGTGTGCGTTTAAAGATTTTAAAACTTCTATTGGCATATTTTGCTCTGAAGAAAAAGGATCGCCTGGAATTGCTTTCATTAAGAAAAATGTTACGCTCATCACTACGAACAAAGACAAAAAACAAATTACTAATTTTTTAAAAAAATACTTTAGCATTTTAGATCGTATTACGATATTTAGAAGCTAATATAGCATAAAATATGAATAGATCTGAAAAAAATAAAATATTTACCTCTCAAATCTAAATATCTTATTTTTTAGTAAGCTCATTTTCACATTTTTCATTTTTTGAGATCTTTTCAATATTTTCAAAAGTTGTATTTGAAATAGTCGTTAGAGCTTCTTTTGTAAAAAATCCTTGATGAGATGTTATTAAAACATTTGGAAAGGTAGTGAGCCTTGCAAAAACATCGTCTGTTATGATAGATGATGATAAATCCTGATAAAATAAAGAGGTCTCCTCTTCATATACATCCAAACCTAAATATCCAATTTGCTGACTTTTTAAAGCATCTATTACTTCTTGAGTGTTTATAAGAGTGCCTCTAGATGTATTTATTAGCATAACTCCTTTTTTCATTTTAGCAATGCTCTCTTTATTAATCATATGTTTTGTCTGTGGAGTTAACGGGCAATGAAGAGAAATTATATCAGAGTTTTTTAATAAAACGTTTAAGTCAACATATTCAATTTTATGCTCTTTTTCTAAGCTTTTATTTGGGTAAGGATCTGCTGCTATCACTTTGCAGCCAAAACCTAATTTTAAAATTTTTGCTGTCTCTTGGCCTATTTTTCCAGTACCTACCACCCCTACAGTTTTTCCATATAAATCAAATCCCAAAAAGCCTTTTAGAGAAAAATTTCCATCTCTTATTCTTAAATAAGCATGATGAATCTTTCTATTTAAGCTTAAGATTAATCCAATAGCATGTTCAGCTACTGCATGAGGAGAGTAAGCGGGCACATTAACAACTGAGATGTTATTTGTTTTAGCGCTATCTAAATCAACATTATTAAAACCTGCACATCTTAGAGCTATAGTTTTAACACCTTCTTTAGCTAAAATATCTATAACAGCTTTGTTGGCTGTATCTTGCACGAATATACAAACAGCATCAAAATCTTTTGCTAAGCTAGCTGTTTTTTCATTTAAATATGCTTTAAAAAAGGTAAGATCATACGAGTATTTCTTATTAGCTTCATTTAAAGATTCAATATCATATTCTTGTGAGCCAAAGATCGCGATTTTCATATAATTTACCTTTTTATTGGTTTGTAAGTATTTATTTATAATATTTTTTATATACTTTTAGCAAACTTTTTTTTAATAAATTGTAATTATTACTATGATATTTATTAAATTTATTATAAGAGTAATCTTGTTGCATAAATAAATTATTCAAAAACTTAATTCAATACATATAACTAAAGCCATTTTGTGAAAATAAAGTAGTTTTCTTTTTATATCAAATCATAAAAAGAGTAAAATACCTTATCAAAGAAAAATATTTTATTATTATGAAAAAAAAATTATATTTTATATCTCTTGGTTGCACAAGAAATCAAGTTGACTCTGAAGTGATGATAGCGAAGCTTTTTTCAAATGGATACTCACTATCTAATGATATGAAATCAGCAGATGTATTTGTTATAAATACCTGCGGATTTTTAAAAGAAGCAAGAGACGAGGCATACTCAATATTAGATGAAATTTCTGGGAGTAAAAAAAAGGATGCCAAAATTATAATAGCTGGTTGCATGGCAAATCTTTTTTCTAAAGAGATTTTAGGTAAATTCGATATTTTTTCAATAGTCTCTTCTGGAGATATAGATAAGATTTTAGAGGTTATTGAAACTCGAAGAGTTTTAGTGAAAAATTTAAGCTATATTGGTGAGGATAATTTTGATAGGGTGATTACCAATCATCAGCATATAGCTTACTTAAAAATATCAGAAGGGTGCTCAAAAGCTTGCTCTTTTTGTATAATTCCTAAAATCAAGGGACCATTGATTAGTAGATCCGAAAAATCAATAATTGAAGA
>JAAKFN010000025.1 GCA_011065045.1 Candidatus Anoxychlamydiales bacterium | reverse complement strand
TGCAGTTTTTAAATTATAATTAAGAGAAGAAAGATATGTCTAGTCCTGTAGGTTTGCCAAGAGAAATAGCGTCATCTCCAACTCAAAGATATGACAACGTTAGTTTTAGTAATATTACAAAAGATTTTCCTTATTGTGAGACAGTTGAGAAAATTGTAGGTAGATCTCTTATGACAAGGATCATGGATAAAAAAGATCTTCAAGCTGAGGCACTACTCCATGATAAGCAAATGGTTGGGTTAATTGTTTATAAAAATGGTTTGCAAAGTAGATTTCACAACGAGGGTAAAGACAAATTTGAGATAAAAAAAATTATGTTGCTAAGCCCGGATAGCAGCTCAAAAAATTATAAGCAGGAGCTACTAAATCGTGTTATAACTCTTGCTAAAAGAAATTTTGCAAAAGGAGTTCTTATAACAATTGAAGATTCATCAAACTTATTAAGCTTTTTACAAGAAAAAGAATTTAGTATTGTAAAGAGCTGGGAAAAAACCGCAATGTTTCCAAAAGAACATCTCATTGAATATAATTTTCCCTCAAACAAAACTAGTATTATGCCCACAAGTATTAATTCAAGAGGTTCTAATCAGGTAAATAATGGATCATCTGTTGGAGAAGAAGTGGGTGCAAGTAGCGGGAAAAGAAAAGCAAGAGATGAAGAGCCAGAAATTTTTGTTCCGAATAAATCTCGTAATATTTCTGTAAGAACTCATATTCTTCCAATGAAAGGGACAATATATTTTGAATATATAATGAGTGGAGTGAAAAAATTCGAAGGAAGAGTATCTGGCCCAGCTTGCAATTCAATGCGTGTAGGTGATCGGTTAAAATTATTTGATAGAAGAGAAGGCTGGGGAATTATCTGTGAGATTGTTAGCAAAGATAATTATAGAGGTTTTCAAGACATGCTAGAAGCTAAAGGAGTTTTGCCTTTGCTTCCACAACTTGAAGATAAATCTAAATGGATGTCTAATGAACAATTATTGCAAGAAGGACTAAGAGTTTATCAATCTTTTCCAGGATCTTTTAGAGTAAATCAATTTGGCGCAGCAGCCATTGGAGTAAAATTTATTGAAAAAATTTATAATTAGGGGGAATCCATGAGCAGTTTATCAGTTGGTAGTTCAGCTAGTAGTTTAGGGCGATTAGATTTAGGTGATAAAGAAGAAGATGATGGATTAACATCAAATGATTATTCTCAGGATGTTTCTCCAATATATTCAACAGAAAAAAATGGCGGAATCTGGAGAGTGATGGCTCTAAATCCCGAAAAAATTGTAAGTGCATCATATGATCATCTAGCAAAAATTTGGACCCCTAAAGAAGTAGCGGAAGGAATGGAACTTACTAACATAAAAGTTTTAAATGGGCATAAACGAGAAGTTTTAAGCATAGCCAGACTTAGTGAAAAAGTATTCTTAACTGGTTCTTCTGATAGCACAATTTGTTTTTGGGATTCCGAGAATGGTTCTTTAGTGGATTCTTTAAAAGATGATCATCCAAGTGGTTTTTACTCAATGGAAGTAATAGATAGTAAAACTATTGCAACAGGCTCATGTCAAAAACCAAAAAACCATCATGGTAAATGGGAGCACGTAGTACAAATATGGGATGCTTTAAATAAGCAATTGAAATTTAGACTACAAGGACATACTGGAGGAATATCAGAAATTGTCAATCTAAATGGTAGATTTATTGCTACTTCCTCTGCAGATAAAACTATAAGAATTTGGGATCTAGTTGATAAATCAACTTGTAGTATGTTTCAAGAGCACTCAGATTATGTCTATGGTTTAACAAAGTTAGATGACACTACACTAGTTAGCGCTTCCAAAGATAGAACTATGAGGATTTTTGATGTTGATGCAGAAAAAGAAGTAGGAAAGTTTGCTCACACAGAAGATAAAAAAGCTCATTCAAGCAGCATTTATGATGTAAATTCACTAGATGATAATGTAGTAGCGAGTGCATCTAGAGATGGTTATGTTAAAATATGGGATGCTAGATCATTAACATGTATTAAAACATTGGATCCTGATAGTGGATATGTCTATAGTGTTAATTTTTCACCCGATGGAAAAATATTTGCAGGAACTGCAGGAAAAAGTGATCCAAAAATTAGTAAAAAAGAACAAAAAAATAAAGCAGAAATTGTTGGCTGGGATTTCAGAAGAATATAGGATTTTTCTTAAGCGAGAAATGAGATTTTTTTTAATTTTTAAAAATTATTTTCTATATGCAAAAGTAGATTTTTGATAACCAAGAAAATTTCATCTCTAGGTTGATCTGCATCCAGATGAAAAACATTGCTTTTTTGCATGTAAAATTTAGTTAATTTAGGAAGTTGATTATTATAAAAATTTAATCTTTTAATAATAACATCTTGTTTATCATCTATGCGCGTGAGTAAATTTTCAGAGCAATTATCACATTTTTTATCGGATTTGGAAGGATAATAGACTTTGTTGTAAACAGCATTGCAGTTTTTGCAAATCACTCTATTTATTATTCTTTTTGTGGACTTATCATCAGAAAGATCAAAAAAGAATATAATTAAATTATATTCATCGCTAAATACATTATATAAGTATTTTGCTTGATCAATAGTTCTAGAAGAACCATCGATTATCGCTCCATTATTACAATCATTTGAGTGTACTCTATCATAGAGCATCTTTAGAATAATACTATCTGGTACCATTGTTCCATTTTTAAGAAGTTTTTCTATCTGATTTCCAATTTGAGTTTGATTTTCAATATTATCTCTAAGTAAATCACCAGTAGAAATATGAGGATAAGAAAAGTTAGATTTTATTAAATCTGCTTGAGTTCCTTTTCCTGAGCCGGGAGGTCCAATCAAGATGATCAGTGGTGGTTTTGCAAAAACGTTTATTGTGAAAAATAAAAAAACAAAAAATAATCTCATGTTTTTACAATTATATTTTTGCAATATTTAAATCTGGAAAAGTAGTTAATAAACAGTCTTCAGCTCCTGGAATTAAATCCAAGTTTAGCGCTTCTTGAGCGGTTAGCCATTGATATTTGTCATGTTCACTAATACTCAATTGAATTTCTTTTGGTTTAGAGCTAAGAGAAGTTTTATAAATTTCAATATTAAAATCAAAGTTTGGGTATCTAATATAATATTGACCGATATGTTTTAAGGTGTCTTGAGAAATTATGAGACCAGTCTCTTCTAAAATCTCTCTTAAAATAGCATCTTCAGAGTTTTCGTTTTTTTCTCTTTTACCTCCAGGAGCAGTCCATAAGCCGCCTTGAAAGCCTTCTTTTTTTCTTCTTAAAAATAATAGTTCATCTAAGAATGTACAATAGCAGATAACTATATGCATTTTTGGTATAAAATCTTTAGGTTTTTCTAAATAAAACATTAGCGTCCTTCTTTAAAAATATTTTTATTTTAAAATACTTTCAGGATATTTTAAAATATCTCTATAATATTTATTTAATTTTAAATGATTTATGTAATCATTATATAATTTATCAAAAATATCCGCATTACTTATTACGTTATACAAAGAATTATTTAACTCTTCTCTATCTAGTAAAAGTAGATCTGCAAAATTTTTATCAAATTTATAACCATTTAATATTTCATCAAAAGAAATAGGTGATTTTTTTTCTTTTCCAATTTTCCAAACTATGCATTTTTTATCTAAATTCACATTGATGTGAGCTCTTTGAGATCCATCATCAAATCTGGAAACTATAGGATAACTTCTATCGATAACGAACATAGGATTAGAAGAGGATTCAACAGGGTTTAAAATAGCGTCTGTCCTATATGTCATTAATGAATCTTTTAATCTTTTCTCAGGCCACTTTTCTTCATTTTCTCTCTCTTTTGGTTGGCAATAGATATATTTATCTTTTATAGAAAAATGCCAAAGTCCTTTTTTAAATCCCATATCATAGGAAAAAACATTTCCATCTTTTTTTAATACAATTGGCTTTGCGATATGAAAAGAAGGATCTAAAAGAATATACCCACTATCTTTTTCATCTTGAGGGTTTTGAAAAGATATCAAAGGGGTGACATGAGAGTGTTTTGGGCCTGCAAACTGCTGATAAATATCTGATAGTATCCCAGCTATTGGATAGGCAAAAATATTATTCGGCATCAAATTGATCATGTCCATTGTTAGAGCAACACATGAATTTCCAGAGTTTTTAGTAAGTGAATTTGAGATTTTAAAAGTTTGAAAAGATTCAATAGGGGTTATATCTTTTTTCTCTTTTTTTGTTTTAAAAAAGTGTTCTAAAAATTGCTCAGCAATAACTATTCTATCGTATTTTGTCTCAGAGATTCTTTTAGAGAATTTTTTTTTGATTTTTTCAAGAATTGTTTCACTCGATAGGGGAGTTATTTTTCCTTTTTCAAAAATGCTATGCTCAATAGCTTTAGATAAATCTATTTTTTTTTCAGTTAAAGATGTCATATTTGAATCTCCTCAATAATATTTTTTAATATTGGAATATAGCTTTTATTTTCCAAGGTACTAACATCGCCAATTGGCTGTTTAATAAGAAGGTTTCTTAAAATTCTTCTCATTATTTTTCCGCTTTTAGTTTTCGGAAGTTCCCCTACTAGAAAAATTTTAGCAGGTCTAGCATATGGACCAATTGACATTTCAACTAGCTTTTTGAGCTCTTTTTCAATGTCTTTATTGCTATCAGATGCACTCTCTTTTAAAATGACAAAAGCTATAATTTTTTCACCTTTTATTTCGTCATGAACTGAAATTACACTAGCTTCTACTGCATGAGGATGTTCGACTAAAGCGCTTTCAACTTCAGCGCTTCCTATTCTATGACCTGATACTTTAATAACATCATCTAATCTGCCTGTAATGTTAATGTTTCCTTCATCGTCAATATAGGCGCCATCTCCGGTATAATAATATTTTCCATCCCATTTAGACCAATAAGTTTCTAAATATCTTTTCTCTTCTTTGTAAACTCCTCTTAACATGGATGGAAAACTTTTCGTTAATGCCAAAAATCCCTTTTTTGTTTCGTTTCCTTCTTCATCTAAAACTTTTGCTTCAAAGCCTGGTAAAGCTCTGCTAATAGAGCCTGGTTTTAATGCTGAAATTCCAGGTAATGGAGAGATGACTAAAGCTCCTGTTTCTGTTTGAAACCAAGTATCAACTATAGGACAATTGCTTTTTCCAATTATCTCATAGTACCAGAGCCAGACATCGGGATTGATTGGCTCTCCAATAGAACCGAGCAACCTTAAAGAGCTTAAATCACATTTATCAATCCATTTATTTCCCCATTTCATAAATGTTCTAATAGCTGTTGGAGCAGTATAAAAAATGCTAACTTTATACTTTTCAATTATTTCCCAAGTGCGAGAGAGATTCGGATGGTCTAAGGCTCCTTCATAAATTACTTGTGTAGCTCCATTAGATAATAGCCCATAAACTACATAACTATGGCCTGTGATCCACCCAATATCAGCAGTGCTCCAATAAATGTCTTCATCTTTAATATCAAACACCCATTTTGTAGTTTGGTAAACTCCTAATAAATATCCAGCGGTTGTATGAAAAATACCTTTAGGTTTGCCTGTTGATCCTGAAGTATATAAAATAAATAACATATCCTCAGAATCCATCTCTTCTACAGGGCAGAATTCCTTAGCATCAATAATTAAATCGTGATACCAAGAGTCTCTTTTTTCATTGAAATTGATCTCATTTTTAGAGTGTTTTACAACGATAACATCTTTTACACAATCAACTTGATCTAAGGCTTGATCAATAATCTCTTTATAAGGGATAATTTTTCCTCTTCTATAACCTCCATCGGATGTGATAACTAGCTTTACTTCAGCATGAATAACTCTTTCTTTAATGCCAATAGGGCCTGTTCCTCCAAAAATAACAATATGTACAGCCCCTATTCTTGTACAGGCTAGCATACTGACAATAGCTTCAGGTATCATTGGCATATTTATGACAACTCTATCTCCTTTTTTAATACCTTTAGCTTTTAGAGCATTAGCAAATTTATTTACTTCGAGATATAAATCTTTATAGGTAAGCGTTTTTTCTTGATTATTTTCACCTTCCCAATAAAAAGCTATTTTATCTTGTTTGCCATTTTTGATATGTCTATCTAAGCAATTATAACTTACATTAATTTTTCCATTTAAAAACCATTTGGAATGAGGAGGGTTTTCTTCACAAACCTTATCGAATTTTTTATGCCAAAAGAGATCATTTGCCAGATTACCCCAAAATGTTTCCTTGTCTAGCCCTTTTTTATAAATATCATCCGAGTTAACGTTTGCATTTTTTATAAAATCTTTTTTTGGATAAAAAAATGTAGTTTTTTCACTTGGTTTAAAAGAATCTTTTTGCTTTTCCATATTAAAAGTCTCTTATTTGCTTAAAAAATATTTAGAAAAATAGCAAAACTTAAGAAAAATTTGCAAATAGAATCTTTAATAAGGTTATAAAAAAATTAAGCGATCTTTTAAGCTACTACATTTTTAATTATGCCTTTAATTTTAGTTGTATACAAATACAGTGATTAATATTAAAATGCCCCTTAAAATAAACCGTTTTTATACAATTTAAATAAATAATTATGGCGTCTATAACTTCAGCAAATACTCAAAATTTAGATAAGGTAAGAGCTTTTGGCGAGAAATTTTCAAAAGATAAACAAAAAGTTGATTATTTCAAAAATGTTTATAAGTTTGTTCGAAGCTCATATGGATCAAAAAAACTTTTTAAGGCTTTTTCTCTAAGCTGTGAATGGCCTGTTAATTTTGAGGGTTTTCTAAAATTAAACCCCACTAGAATAAAAAAAATAATTGATGTAAAAAAACAGTTTAAAAAAGTATCTCAAAGTTTAGATGTTACAAAAATTCCTGTAACTATAAAAAATATAAGAAAAATATCAATAATTCAAAGAAATGACTTTAAAAATGTTGCTAAAAAAGTTTTTAAAATTGCTATCAAAGTAGTTCGAATAATTTTAGATGCTTTAACATTTGTTGGACTAGGACAGATATTTTGCTTCTATTCTCTTGGAAATGCAAATGGGATTTTAAAACTTTCAAAAAGATGTTTTAAAGTCTTAGCAAGTTCTTTTCTTTTTTTTAGAGATAGAACTAAATATTTAAAACACTCAAAGTTTCAAAAAGTATTAGAAAGTGAAAAATCTAAAGATCCTAGGTTGAAAACGATTTTTCATGAAATAAAAAATTTAGATCTTCTCAAAATAATTAAAAATATCACTATTATAGCTTTAAATTGTTTTATAACTTTTGAGCTGTTTTTTGAAGTTGCATTAATTTCTGCTACTATAAAAATTGTTTTATCAACTATATCCCTTTCTTTAGCTGTATTTACTCATTTCTATAAAGCATCTTTAACGTATCCTAAAATCTAGAAGTAACACTTCTCGAAGTAATGCTTCTCGAAGTGCGCTTCTTGAAATAATATTTTTTTAAACATATAGATATTATTAGAATTACAATCTTTTTGTTTAATGGTTAGTTTCAGTAATAATGTATAAAATATATAATATTATAATTAATTTATTTGTATTTTTTATGCTTTACAAGTGTCTATCTTGCCTTTATACTGTAGGCGGAAAATAAGGCAAAATTTATATGGCACCAGCTACAGCTCCTAGAAGCTCTCTAAATACCACTTTAAGCAAACCTTCTGATTTAGAAATTTTTGAAAAAAAATACAAAAAAGAAGAAGTTATCCCTGATTATTTAAATACTTCATCTGACTATTTTACTAGTACACGCGGCGCTCATAGGTTATTTCAAGCTATAAAAATTTTTTTAGCTTTTCCAATTTTATATGCAAAGGATCTATTTTCTTTAAAAAACGTTACTAAAATCATTCAAGCTCAAAGTAAATTTAAAACTGCTGATAAGCTTCTGCTTGTGCCTAAGATGATCTTTGATGTTAATGAATTAAGTAAATCTTATAAAGAAGCAGAAGATAAAACTGTAAAAGATACAACTCGAAGAAGAGATAAAGTAGCTAAGAAAATTGTTGAGACTGTCGCAGATTGCAGCGTTTTTCTTCAGCTAGGAGAGCTGCTCGGTATTTACGCTTTAGGTGCAATAATAGGCCCTGCAGCTAGTTTTACAGGCTCACTGTTTATGTTTTTTCAAAATATATTTTGTTTGAAAATGGAAAGAGAAGATTTTATTTCTCTCAAAGCTTTGCATGCAAAAGAAGATACCAGTATTAAAGGTAGTAAAAGATTGAGAGCTATCTTTAGTGAAAATAAAAAATTAGATCTAATCAAACTAACAAAAACCATAATATCTGTAGCTCTTTCCGTTTTTTTGCTAGCAGAGTTCGTCTTCGCTATGACTATCTTATCTCCAACTATTCTTTTATTCTTATCAACTACCACAACCATCTTGGCGATTTGGTCACATTTTTATAAAGAATCTATGACCTATCCATATATTAATATTAAATGCTAATAAAAAAAATAATTTTAAAAAAAGGAAATAAGAGTCTCTCAAAGATAGAGTGGTTTATAATATTTTCTTTTTTATCAATGGTTCTATCAATAATCATTATTTCATGTCTTTCGTAAGTAAATAAAATTTTGATTTTTTTTAATAATAATTTCTTGTGATCAATTCATTATTTTTATATATTATTTTCTCAAACGCACTTGGTTGCTATGGTTTGTAAAAAAAATCATTGAGCAAAATCAAGCGCTTTGTTAACCTATTTTGTTAGCGCTATATTTGAATAGTAATAATTGCTTTTCAAATATGGGAAATTTAACGATTATTTTTAAGATTAAAGGAATTAAAAAATGTCCATTACGTTGATCGGAAAAAAAAGAAAGATGATTCAAGCCTTCGATGAAAAAGGCAATATGGTTGTATGCACTGTAGTTGAAGCTACACCAAATTTTATTGTTCAAGTTAAGAAAAAAGATACAGATGGTTATAACGCTATTCAAATCGGATCAGGGGTGAAGAAAAAACCAAATAAACCAATTAAAGGACATTTTGACAAGGTGAAGTTAAGCGCTTTAGCTAAATTAATTGAGTCGAAAGTTGATAATATTGATGAATACTCTGTAGGGCAAGAATTTAAAGCGGATTATTTTGAAAAAGGCGAATACATTGACGTTATGGGGAAATCTAAAGGAAAAGGTTTTCAGGGGCTGATGAAACTCTATGGTTTTGCTGGAATGAATGCAACACATGGTTGCTCTAGATCGCATAGACTTGGTGGATCAACTGGATGGATAACTGGCCCTGGTAAATGTTTTCCTGGTGGAAAAAGAGCCTCTCGTATGGGAGGAGATAACATGACTGTTCAAAATCTTTTAGTAATAGATATAGATGTTGAAAAAAACATTTTATTAATAAAAGGGTCGATTCCAGGCATGAGAAACTCACTAATCTACATGTCAAGATCTATGAAGAAAACTAAAGCTGGCGAAAAAAGCAAAAAATAATAAGAGGATAAAGTGGCTACACTTAAAAAATACGACATTGATGGTAAAGAAATAGGTGAAGAATCTATTGATGATAAAAATTTGAAATTAGTGAAAAATTCTCAATTGATAAAAGACTATTTGGTAGCAATTAGGAATAACGCACGTCAATGGTCAGCAAATACAAAAGGAAGAAAAGAAATTAATAGAACGGGAGCTAAACCTCATAGACAAAAAGGGCTTGGAAGAGCTCGTCAAGGTTCTTTTGGTGCCCCTCAATATAAAGGTGGTGGAGTAGTTTTTGGACCTAAACCGAAATTTGATCAACATGTTAAAGTAAATAAAAAAGAGAGAAAAGCAGCAATTAGATCCCTCATTGCAGAGAGAATAGCTGTGGGAAATGCATGCATTTTAAAATTATCAGATGAAAAGATAGAAAAAACAAAGCAAATATCTAAATTTTTAGACGCTATTAAATTAATAGATAAAAGAGTTTTAGTTTTAGGCAAATCGGGAACATTTAATAATCTAAAAAGATGCATGAAAAACATTCCTAAAAAAGCTCTTGTAGATGTTTTAGCGGTTAATGGATATAATCTAGCTCTGTCAACAAATCTAATTATAATTGATTCAGCGTTTGATGATATCAACTCTATATTAACAAAAAGCGAGAAAAACTAATGAGCTCAAAAAAGACCCCATTCGAGATTATTAAATCGAGATATATAACAGAAAAAGCAAATGTATTAAGTGGACTTAAAGATTCTGAAAGCTCAAAAAGTTTAAAAAAATTTGATAAACCCAAATATGTTTTTTTAGTGAATACAAAGGCTAATAAAAGAGAGATTATCTGGGCTTTAGAAAAGATTTACGAAGAGAAAAAAATTAAAGTTTTATATGTAAATACGATAAGCGTCCATCCAAAGAAGAAAAGAGTAAGAGGACGTTTAGGTAAAACAAACCATCTAAAAAAAGCTATAGTTACACTCGAAGCGGGTGATAGCTTAGATGATCAAGTATAAAGGTGTAAAAAATGACTAAAAAATTTCGACCGATAACTCCATCATTGAGAAAATTAGTTCTCCCTTCTACAGATGAGCTAAATCCAGTAAAAAAGGGACCCCTAAAATCTTTAACAAGATCTAAAAAGAGGACTAATGGCAGAAACAACCTAGGTCGCATAACTTGTAGACATAGAGGTGGTGGTCATAAAAGAAAATTTAGAAAAATTGATTTTAGAAGAGAAAAAATAGATATAGACGCTAGAGTAGCATCAATTGAATATGATCCAAATAGAACTGCACATATCGCACTTTTACATTATAAAGATGGGGAAAAAAGATATATCTTGGCCCCTCAAGACGTAAAGGTTGGAGATATTGTTGCGACGACAAGTGGAGCTCCTTTTAAACCTGGCTACTGTATGGCTTTAAAATACATGCCTCTTGGATCTATTATTCATAATATCGAGATGTATCCAAAAAGAGGGGCGGTACTTGTTAGATCTGCTGGACTTTCTGCTCAGCTTTTAGCTAAAGGAGAGGGACATGCAACTATTAAAATGCCATCCGGTGAAGTAAGACTCATAAATGAAGAGTGCTGTGCAACACTTGGTATTGTCTCAAATTCAGAACATAACCTTAGAGTCGATGCAAAAGCTGGAAGATCACGTTGGAAGGGAATCAGACCGACTGTAAGAGGAACTGCTATGAACCCGGTTGATCACCCACATGGTGGTGGAGAGGGTAAAAGCAAAGGTAACCTTCCTCAATCTCCTTGGGCTCAATATGCTAAAGGATTTCGTACACGAGTAAAGAAAAAGAATAACAAAATGATAATTAAATCAAGACGAAAAAAATAGGTAAAAAAATATGGCAAGATCGTTAAAAAAGGGGCCGTTTGTAGATCATTTTTTAATAAAGCAAATTGAAAAACTGACAGCAGATCAAAAGAAAAAGCCAATTAAAACACGTTCTAGAAGATCAATGATAGTTCCTGAAATGATTGGGCTAAATTTAGAAGTACATAACGGTAAAAAATTTATACCAGTTTTTATTTCAGAGAATATGGTAGGGCACAGACTTGGAGAGTTTTCTCCTACTAGAACATTTAAAGGACATCCAATCAAAAAAGCTATAGCTGCAGCTCCAGCAGCAAAAAAGGGTAAATAATGAGTCAAGCTAAAGCTATAACTAAATATGTAAGAATTAGCCCATATAAGGCTAGAAGATCTGCTGATTTAATTAGAAACATGTGTGTTGAAGATGCTTTATTGCAACTAAGATATAGCAATTTAAAGGGTTCAAGACTTTTAAAAAAGACATTAGATAGCGCAATCGCAAATGCACAAAATAAATTTGATGTAAAAAAAGAAGCACTAGAGATTTTAGAGGTTAGAGTTGATCAAGGACCAACTATAAAAAGGTCTAAGCCAAGAAATAGGGGTGGACAAGTGCCAATTAAAAAAAGAACAAGTCATTTTACAATAGTACTGACAGCTAAAAAGGAGAAGTAAATGGGACAAAAATGCTCACCGATAGGATTTCGTTTAGTTACAAGAAAAAAATGGCAATCAAACTGGTACGCTAACAAACAAGAGTTTGGTGATCTTTTAGAAGAAGATAGAATTATTAGAGAATATCTAGAGAAGCAGCCAGCATGTGTAGGATCTGCTGGATTCACGATTAAAAGAACAAGCGGGAAGATTGAAGTGACAATTCATACAGCTAGGCCAGGGCTGGTAATTGGAAAGAAAGGCGCAGAGATAGATATTTTAAAAAATGAATTAAAAAAGATAACAAATAAAGATGTTTGGATAGAAGTTGAAGAGATAAAAAGACCTGATTTATCTGCGAAGTTAGTAGCAGAATCAATTGCAAAACAAATAGAGAGAAGAGTTCCTTTTAGAAGAGCTTTAAAAAAAGCTATTCAAACAACAATGGACGCTGGAGCTACTGGTGTAAAAGTTCAAGTATCAGGAAGAATAGGTGGAGCGGAGATAGCTAGAACTGAATGGTATAAAGAGGGAAGAACTCCTCTTCATACTTTAAGAGCAGATATAGATTATGGTGTTAAAACTGCGCGTACATCATATGGTGCAATTGGCGTAAAAGTGTGGATTAATAAAGGCGAAGAAGCAATTTAGGAGGCATAAAATGGCATTAATGCCTAGTAGAACGAAACATAGAAAGCAGCAAAAAGGTAAGTGCTCTAATTTATCAAAAGGTGGATGTTTTGTTGAATTTGGAGAGTTTGGAATGCAGTCTTTAGGTAGAGGCTGGATAACATCTCAACAAATAGAAGCATGCAGGATATCTATCAATCGACATTTTAGTAGAAAAGGAAAAGTATGGATTAAGATTTTTCCGGACAAACCGATTAGTAAAAAACCAGCCGAGACTCGTATGGGAAAGGGAAAAGGTTCTCCAAGTCAGTGGGTATGTGTAATTCGTCCAGGAAGAATTTTATTTGAAGTGGGGAATGTATCGAAAGAAGATGCAAGAAAAGCTCTTCGTTTAGCTGCAGCGAAACTTCCTATTAGAACAAGATTTGTAGAGCGAATGGAAAGGGTGTAAATAATGATAAAAATAAATGAAATAAGAGACCAAGCAGATGATCAATTAGAGTTTAGGTTAACTGAAATTGATCGTGAATATTTTGATTTAGTAAATGAATTAAAGATATCGCATAAGTTGGAAAAACCGCATTTTTTAAAGAGTTTAAAAAAAGAAAAGGCGCAAATATTAACAATCTTAACTGAGAGAAAAAGGCAGAAAAAATCATGAAGCCCAAGACAATAAAAGTTTTAGAAGGCATAGTAGTATCTGATAAAATGGATAAGACTGTTGTAGTAAAAGTTATCAGAAAAGTAAGACATCCAAAATACACAAAATTGGTTGAAAAGTGGAAGAAATATTATGCTCATGATGATTCAAATAAAGCAAAAGTTGGAACAAAAGTAAAGATTATTCAATCTAGACCTTTATCAAAGCTTAAAAGATGGAAAGTACTTGAAGTTCAATAAAAAAAGGGATTTAAAAAAATGATTCAAGAAGAGACTGAACTAGACGTTGCTGATAATACAGGCGCTAAAAAAGTAAAATGTTTTAGAATTTTAGGCGGTACAAGAAGAAGATATGCCTTTATAGGAGATATAGTTATAGCTTCTGTAAAAGAAGCAAACCCAAAAGGCGTAGTGAAAAAAGGTGACAAAGTAAGGGTTGTAATAGTTAGAACTAAAAAATATACATATAGAAAAGATGGTTCAAAGCTTAGATTTTATGATAATAGCGGTGTGATTATAGATGATAAAAACAATCCAAGAGGAACAAGAATATTTGGTTCGATCGCGAGAGAAGTTAGAGATAAAGGTTTTATAAAAATAAGTTCACTTGCACCAGAGGTAATATAAAATGAGTAAATGGATAAAAAAAGATGATTCTGTAGTAGTTATTGCAGGCAACGACAAAGGTAAGGTGGGCACGGTATTATCTAAGAATAAAGATAGAGTTGTTGTTCAAGGGATAAATATGAGAAAAAAGCATATGAAAAGAACGCAAAAAACTCAAGCAGCTCAAATAGTTGAAATGGAAATGGCGATTCATATTTCCAACGTTGCATTATGTAGCAAAAACGATAAACCAATAAAAGTAAAAGTGAAACAAGAAAATGGCGAAAAAAAGCTTATCTATTTTGAAAATGAAAAAGAAGTTGTTTTAAGAACACTAAAAGCAAAAGCTAAGTAGGAAAAAAGATGTCAAGATTGAAGAAGAAATTTTTAGATGAAATAGTAGCAGCATTTATGAAAGATGATGCAAAACTAAATCGAATGGAAGTTCCAGTGCTAAAAAAAATAGTTATTAGCATGGGGCTTAAAGAGAATGAAAGAGATAAAACATCTTTAGAACTACATACAAAAGAGTTAGCTCTTTTATCTGGGCAAAAACCAATTGTAACAAAAGCAAAAAAAGCGATTTCTAATTTTAAGCTTAGAGAGGGGCAAGTTATTGGCCTTAAAGTAACGCTTAGACAAAAGAAAATGTATGATTTTTTTGATAGATTTTGCAATATTGTATGTCCAAGAATTAGAGATTTTAGAGGTTTTAATCCAAAAGCAGATGGTAGAGGATCATATAATATTGGTTTAGATGATCAACAATCATTTCCAGAGATTAATTTGGATCAGGTAAAAAGCCAACAAGGCATGAATATTGCTTTTGTAACATCAGCAAAAAAAGATGTAGATTGTATAAAATTACTACGAAAGATGGGATTTCCCTTTAAATAATGGAGATAAAAAAGTATGTCATTTAATGACCCAATATCTGAATTTTTGACAAAGATAAGAAATGCACAGAGTGCGCAGCATAAGTTTGTTGATATCTCTCTCAGCAAAATGAAAATCAATTTGGCAAAAATATTAAAAGAGCATGGATATATCGAGAGTTTTTTACAAAATGAGAAAAAACGAAAAATGAGAATCTTCTTGAAATACACAAAAAATAGAGAAGGAATAATTAAATTATTAAAAAGAATTTCTAAACCTGGAAGACGCCTCTATGCGCCAAAAGAAAAACTTCCCAGAGTTCTTGGAGGGATTGGCCTTGCAATAGTGTCAACTTCTAAAGGTGTGATGACTGATGATCAGGCTAGAAAGCTAAATGTTGGTGGCGAAATTTTATGTTATATTTGGTAAAGGGGTAAAAAGATATGTCAAGATTAGGTAGAATTCCTATTGATCTTCCGAAAGGTGTAGAAGTAAAACTATCACCAGAGAGTGTTGTAGATGTGAAGGGACCAAAAGGATCCTTGGTTTTAGAGATGAAAAAAGGAATTTTATTAGATATAAAAGATTCTAAAATTCATGTTAGTTTAGATGAAAAATTTAAACTTACATCTGCGATGTATGGATTATATCGATCTCTAATAAATAATATGGTTATTGGAGTGAGCGTTGGGTTTAAAAAAGAGCTTACACTGATTGGAGTTGGATTTAGGGCAAGTATAAAAGGCAATAAAATTGATCTGATGGTTGGATATTCACATCCAACTGATATTGAGATACCCACTGGTATTGAAGTTAAAATTAATAAGTCTGTTGAAATTGTTATTGAAGGACCGGATAAACAAAAAGTTGGACAATTCGCAGCTTCAGTAAGAGATATAAGAAAACCTGAGCCATATAAGGGTAAGGGAATTAGATATAAAGATGAATATGTAAGAAAAAAAGCTGGTAAAGCTGCCAAAGCTGGTAAATAAATTAGGATAAAAAAATGCAAGGTAATTTAAAGAAACGAAAAATAGCAAGAACTAGAAGAGTTCTTAGAATTAGGAAAAAGTTAAAAGGCACAAAAAGCAAACCTAGAATGTCAGTTAGTAAGACAAATAGGCATTTATTTGTTCAGTTAATCGATGATGAAAACTCTCTAACTATTGGAGCTGTAGGATCATATTCAAAGGAATTTAAAGGAGAGAAGAAATCAACTCTAGCGGAAAAATTAGGAACAAGAATAGCTGAGATAGCAAAAGCTAAAAAAGTTAAAGAGATCATATTTGATAGAGGAAGAAATAAATATCATGGTTTGCTAGCTATTTTAGCTAAGAGTGCTCGCAAAGCAGGACTTAAATTTTAAATAGGAAATAATAATGGGAAAAGAAAGAGAGCCTAAAGAGTTTGAAGAAAAAGTACTACATATCAACAGATGCTCAAAAGTTGTTAAGGGTGGAAGGAAGTTTAGTTTTTCAGCTCTAATATTAATCGGAGACGAAAAAGGAAGAATTGGATATGGATTTGCAAAAGCAAATGAAGTCTCAGATGCTATTAGAAAAGGATCAGAAGCAGCAAGAAAAAATGTTATTACATTTGAGATGGTTGATGGAACGATACCTCATGAAATTATAGTATCGCACGATGGAGCGAAAATACTTATGAAACCGTCAAAAAATACTGGAGTGATTGCTGGAGGAAAAATAAGAGCTGTATTGGAGCTTGCCGGCATAAAAAATGTTGTAACGAAAAACCAAGGATCGTCCAATCCGATAAACCAAGTAAGAGCAACCTTTAAGGCTTTAAAAATGCTTAAATCAAAAGAAAAATTTCTAGAAGAAAGGGGGATGAAATAATGATAACGCTTTCGACTCTTAAAAATGAACATCCTAAGGTTAAACCTAAAAGAAGATTAGGTAGAGGTCCTGGATCGAAAAAAGGAAAAACGGCAGCTAGAGGATATAATGGATATAAATCTAGATCTGGATCTAAAAAAAGATTTGGCTACGAAGGTGGTCAGATGCGAACATTTTCCAAGCTTCCAAAAAAAGGTTTTTCAAGAGGTAGATTCTTAAAGCCAATAATTGAGCTAAATTTATCAAAAATCAATGAGATTTACAATGATGGTGAAGTAGTAAGTATAGCTACACTAATTGAAAAAAAACAAGCTCCTAGAAAAACAAAAGCTACTCTCAAAATACTAGCAAATGGTGAAATCGATAAAAAAGTAACTATTGAAGCTCATAGTTTTTCAAAAACGGCAATTAAAAAATTAGAAGAAAAAAAATTAACTTACAAAAAGTTGAAATAAGATGATAGGTGCAGTAAAAAAAATCTTTTTTGCAGGTGAGTTGAGAGCGAAAATACTCTTTACACTCTTGATGCTTTTAGTTTGTAGAATTGGAGCTTTTGTTCCTGTTCCGGGCATAAATCAAGAAGCAGCTCTTGCAGTATTTAAATCCGCTTCAGGCGGAGGACAGAATTTATTTCAGTTAATGGATATTTTCTCTGGAGGAGCTTTTAAACAGCTCACTATAGTTGCGCTTGGCATAATGCCATATATCTCCGCATCTATTATTATGCAGCTACTCGTTGCGATAATACCTTCTCTACAAAGAGAGGTTAGAGAAAACCCTGAGGCCGGTAGAAAAAAAATAACAAAATATACAAGGCTTGCAACTCTAGCTTTGGGACTTTTGCAAGCATCTTTTATTGTGAAATATGCACTTAGTATGAATGCGACTCATCCAGGTGTTGTAGCGAGTGAGATGTTAAATCTGACAATGTTTGGACTGCCTTGGCTTTTTTACTTATCTGTTATGTTAACAATTACAACTGGAACAGTTTTTTTAATGTGGATAGGAGAGCAAATTACTGAAAAGGGAATTGGGAATGGTATAAGTTTAATAATTACACTTGGTATTTTATCATCACTTCCATCAACTATAGGCTCTATTATAAAACAGTTGAACTTGGAGTCACAAGAAGTTGGCCAAATTACTTTTTCAGCTTTAGTTGTGCTACTTTTAGTCTTTGTATTTATCATTATTGGAACAATTTTGATTATTCAAGGGCAAAGAAAAATCCCAGTTCAATATGCAAGAAGAGTAGTCGGAAGACACGAAACGCAAGGATCTAGCTCTAATATACCTCTAAAAGTTAACTATGCAGGAGTAATACCAGTTATTTTTGCATCTTCACTTTTGATGTTTCCTGCAACTATAGGTCAGATGCTTGGAAAAGGCTCATGGATTGGTAAGATGACTGCAATGCTATCTCCAGGAAGTTGGGTATATCTTTCGCTTTTTGTG
>JAAKFN010000024.1 GCA_011065045.1 Candidatus Anoxychlamydiales bacterium | reverse complement strand
CAAAATCTCTTGAGATCATAGCAAAGGCTTGCCAAAGTAGAATATGATTCTCTAATAGTAAAATAGCCAAAACAAAGTAGACAAAAAATTTATCCATTGCAGGGTCTAAATAAGCTCCAAATTTCGATGCTGATTTATATTTTCTTGCAAAGTAGCCGTCTATACTATCTGTAAACATAGCTAAAACTATAGCAATTATCCGAATATAGATATTTTGCCAAAAAAACAGCAATGCTAAAGGAATCCTTACAATGGAGAGAGCATTTGATAAGGTTATCATGTTTTGTGTTTTCGCTTTTTTCTCTTATAGTACCAAATGAAACCAATTATAGTAAAAATAAACAAAATAAAGATTAGCAAATTAAGTTTTTTTAGATAATTAAATAGTGCTGTGTGGTTTTTTCCAAGGCTAAAAGCTATATAAAAAAGAACGCTATTTGAAACAAAACATGCAATTCCATCGCTAATTGCGAATTTTACAAATTTCATCTTTGTCATGCCGGCTGTTAAAAAAAGGCAGTTTCTAACACCAAATGGAATGAACCTTCCAATCAAAAGAGTAAAAAACCCATATTTTTTATAAAAAAGTTTTATTTTGGCTAGTTTTCTTTTGGGCACAGTTTTTTTAAACCATTTGATCTTCCATAGCTTGAGTCCAAAAAGCCTTCCTATCCAATAAACCATCCAATCAGATATATATGCTCCTAAAAAAACAGCTCCAAATAATAGAAAAACATTTTCAGGGACAACCTTTGCAGCTAGAATAGCGCTTATTATAATCAGAAAATCTTCAGGTATAGGAAGATTGAATCCAGCTAAGATAAACGATCCAAAGATGATCCAATGAGCATTTTGGGCATTTGCAAAAATAAAATCTATAATCTGTGACATAATATAACTGTTTTGGAGTTCTAATTCTGTAATTAATATAAATGTAATTATATTTAAAGGGAAAAGTTAAAAATAATTATATTCTAATTAAAACAAATCAACTAAGTCGTTGGTAGTTAATTATTTTTTTACTTTATCTTTTTTATTGGCTTCAGCAAAAGGAAAGTATTTTTTTAACTCTTCTTTACCCAATTTGTCTGTAACTTGCGTAGATACTTCTTGCAGGGTAATTTTTTCTTTATGTGACATTAAGGAGTTAAATCTTTTACCTAAGGCTACAACAGATATTAGCCATATACCTAATATAATTAGAAATAATAGCGCTATATATGGGGCAGAGGCGCTCAAGGTAGCAAATATAATTATAAACCCTTGAGTTATAATAGATCCCGAGGATTTTCCAAGTCTTGACCCAACTCCATCTATTGCAGCTTTACCCTTTCTTCTAGAGCTTTTATCTAAAGGTATAAAAGCAATCTCCTTTGTTGCATCGAAAAGAGTGTATTTAGATGCACGGCTCAGTGTGTTTTGCATCGTTCCGAAAAAGACGCTCAAAATAAGAGGAGTAGAGCCAAAAAAGCTAGCAAATTTTAGAGCTGAAGGCGTATCCCTATATAAGAAGAATGTAAAGAAACAGACCCCAGTAACCAAAACAACTATAGGAGTAATAAGTGCGCTAAATGCCCAACTAAATTTTCTTAAAAAATTACCTGACAAAAATAGGGCAACAGGAGTCGCTATTAAGCCAGTATAGATCATAACATGTCCCATATACGCATTGAAATCTTGGGGATTGGGACATAGAGATTTTACTTGGTTTTTCCAAACAACTTCTACTATATGTGTTGTCAAATTATATGATAAAACTATCAAAGCTATGAATAGTAAATATTTGGATCTAGCTAAATAAGAAAAACTTTTTTTGAGAGAAATTTTTTCTCTTGGTTTTTTTACCTGAGAAATTGTAGGTTCATCTACATTTATTGCCTTTTTATTTATATATCTAAAAAGTCCAATTATTAAAAGGCCAGTAATTAAAACAGTTAAATTCATGAATAAAACAGATTGTTCCCACGCATCCTTGCCGTATGGAATGAAATTAAAAAATCTTTTACTTGAAAAAAGAACAGCAACTTCTCCTGAGAGGATTCCGGCAATATTAGCCCCAACTCCAAACAGGGAATAAAACCTTTTAGCTTCGTGGACTGTAGTTACTTCATTTGCAAATCCCCAAAAGCATACGGTCAAAATAGCTGTTCCCCAAAGCTCTGCCATGACATAAAATGAGGTTAAAGTCCAATGCCTGATCATGGAAATAAAGCCATTAAACCCTTGAGGGAGAGTGCCTTGCATCTGATCTGCTAGGTTATATGGGTGTATAAGATCTCTTAATGGATACAATATAAAGGTAAATAAAGAGAAAAACCCTAAAAAGATTGCCATCATATAGTAAAAAACTTTTTCAGTAGAATATTTATTTGAAAGCTTCGTGAAGATATAGGTCATCAAAAGAGCCATGGGCAAAATAGCCCAAACCTTAATAAATGGAATAGCTTCTGCTCCAGAAGATGGCGCTGTAATTACTAATGTATCTTTAACAGCTCTTAAAACGTTGTAGTTAAAAGCTATCAAGAAAAATATTAAAACCATTGGTATGAATTTTTTCAGCTCACTTGAATGAATAGGCCATAAAAAAGTGCGGACTTTACCGAATTTAAAAGTGGTAGACATTAGTTTTTACCAATTATTTTTTTGCACATAAAACTATAAAGGAGTAATTGTAAAAGATTTTTTTCAACTCTTGCTAAAAGCAAGATTTGTTTTATTTGAGACACTGATAGCCTTTTGAAATCTTTGATGAGCTTATTGTAACTAATTTAAGATATTTTGCAAAGTAAGAAAAAAGAAAAAAAATCTCTTTATTTTGTGCATATAAATTAATTTAAATTAAAAATTTTCAATAAGTATTTTTTTTATAAGTCTATTAAAAAATTTAGTCTAAAAAATAATACTTCGATTCTTTTTTATTGCTGAAAATTTAAAGATTACTGATGTTAAAACCACACTTAAAATAGGTTAAGTGGTTGATTATAAATGTTTAACTATTTACATGAAAAAGCCTTTTTACCTTTTTGTGTAAGAATATTTTTATTCAAAAAAAAGACACATTGGGCTTCGCTTTTTTTAGAAAGCGGAGGAAAATGTATAGAATTATTTTTTATCACTTAAAGCTTCAATACCAGGCAGTGAGCCAAGTTCAATATATTCTAAAGATGCTCCGCCGCCTGTAGATAAATGAGAAAATTTATCTGCAATTCCTAGTTTATTTATTGCTGCAATTGAATCTCCACCACCTACAATACTTATACAATTAATTTTAGAGACTTCTTTTGCTATTTCATTTGTACCTTTTGCAAAATTATCAAATTCAAAAACTCCAAGCGGGCCATTCCATAAAATTGTTTTTGCATCTTTTAAAAGACTTGAAAACTCTTTAATTGTTTTGGGTCCAATATCCATTCCTTCGAAATTATCCGGAATGTTTTCATCAGTATTTATAATTTGAGTTTTGGCATCATTTTTAAATTCATCAGCTACAACTATATCTAGCGGAAGATGCAATGAAACTTTTTTTTCATCACATTTTGCCATTATTTTTTGAGCCTCTGTTACAAAGTCCTCTTCATATATGGATTTTCCAACACTTAAATTTAGAGCCTTTAGAAATGTATATGTCATAGCTCCTCCGATAAAAATGGCATCAACTTTATCGATTAAGCTATCTATCACTCCAATTTTTGTAGATATTTTTTTACCACCAATTATTGCATAAAAAGGTCTTTTGGGATTTTTAATAGCTTTTCCTAAAAAAGAGATCTCTTTTTTTAATAAAAATCCCATGAGTGATTTTCCTGGAAAGTATTTGGTAATTGTATATGTAGATGAGTGTTTTCTATGAGCTGTTCCAAAAGCATCATTTATATAAATATCTGCGAGTGATGCTAAGCTTTTTGCAAAATTAGGATCTTTTTCAGGTTTTGTCTCAGCTTCATGAAATCTTAGATTTTCTAAAAGTAAAATTTCTTTTGGCTTTAAACTTTTAGTTAAGTTTTCAACTTCAGGGCCTATGCTATCTGGGGCCATTTTAACTTCAAGTCCAAGAAGTTCTGATAGCCTTTTTGCTACAATTTTTAGAGATAGTTTTGGATCTTTTTTACCTTTGGGTCTACCTAAATGAGACATAAGTATCAAAGCGCCATTATTATCTAAAACATATTTAATAGATTGAAGAGCGGCTTTAATTCTTGTGTCATCTAAAATCTTATCGTCATCAGTTAGAGGTACATTAAAGTCTACTCTCATTAATACTTTTTTATCTTTTAGATCAAAATCAGTAATTGATAACTTTTTCATAAAAAAACCTATTTTTTATTCTAATTTGATTTTTCATGAAACTTTAATTTTGAGTAAAGAAATAAAATTGATTCTCTAGGATTTGGTTCGCTTTAAGATATTTCATATTTATAATTACAAGTTTTCATTTGATGAAAAAAGATTGTTTTTAAGCTATTTTGTAAATATTTCAAAAAAATTATAGAACATGAATCAAAGTTAAAAACCGTTGACATAAAAAAATTATGAATTTAAATTTTTTATTAAAAAAAAGGATTTTTAATTTATGAAAAAACAAAATATTGGCAAAAATATCCTTGATACTCATGGTTATTAGTGCATCGATGTTATTTGCTCTGCCTAGTCTTACTTACGGTGCAAATAAATTTTATTCCTTTATCGGAAAGAACTTAGAAGGATATTATTCTCAATGTGGACAAGATAAATATTTACATGAAAATTTATTTAAAAATAAAAAAAATGGAATATTTATCAAATAGTGCAGATAACGTGAAGTGTTCTCGTATTAAAACGGATTCGACTGGACAAAATGTTAATGCTATTTGGTATATCTCTAGTGGTTCTGAAAATATGGAGCAGATAACTGAGTCTTCAAATTATGGTATAACATGGGGAACTCCTCTAGCATCAATTGAAAATTTTCAAGAAAAGCTAGAGCTTCCTGTAGGTCCGGTAATAGATACAGGTTTATCTAAAAAATATGCTTATGGAGTTTGGTTTGATGGTGCGGGAAATGATTATTTAGCACAATATTCTGACAAAGTTATTCTTAGAGATGGGATGTATCTTGAAGTTTTTTGGAAGAGCTATTCCACTATTAATATTTTGAAAAACAAGTATTTAAATGGCATATATTGGAATGCAGTTACGGGAGCTGTAAGCTATAGAGTATATGAAAATTCCAGGAGTAATTTAATATATGAGGGAACGAATCTTCAATATTTTGATCAACACATGTTTATAAAGCAGGAAAAGGCATATTTAATTACATGGTTAGATAGAGAGTTTGTTGAAAGTAACCCAGCTCAAATAGTGATTCCATAATTTAGAAAGGTATAAATTGAAAAGAAACGAGAGTTAAATACAGGATAGTGTTTTTTTAAAGACTGGAAAAAGGGTTAGATGCAGTTTCAAAACTTGTTTTTTTCTTGCGAGCATTTATTGCTAATCTAATGGAGAATAAAAGGTCCTGATCAAAATCTTTACCGGCTGCCCACTTTAAATATTCAATTGGGATTTCAGAAAAAACTCTTCCTTTGTGTTTACCAAGCGGCATTTTTTTTAGTGCTATTGGTTTTTCTAATCTTTTTAGCATCTGATTAGTTGTCGTAAATGGAGTTGATAGCTTTTTAAAAACTTCGATATTTGCTTTAACATCGTTTAAGGCTCTATGTGCGCCTTCCAAATCAACGTTGAAATGTTTAGATAATTCTTTTAAAGAGTTAGAAGGACTCTCGCCGTAGAGCCTTGCAAGTCTTAGGGTGTCTATAGAAGTAGCATCATATATTTTGCAGGGAATTTGATCTCTTTTTGTTGCTGCATAGACAATATCGATATCAAATTTTATACCATGGCCCATAATAATGTGAGAGTTTATAAATTTTAAAATATCTGGTAGAACCTCTTTGATTTTTGGTTTTCCTTTTACCATATCATCGGAAATATTATGAATAATTTGAGAGGGTTTAGGAATTTCAACTTCTGGATCTATTAAAGTAGAAAATGTTTCTAAAACTTTATCGAATGTAAATTTAACTAGAGCGATCTCTACGATTCTATCATTTGATGGATCTAAACCTGTCGCTTCTATATCTAAGCAAACAAAAATATCTTGGTTAAGTAGGGTCATAATTTAAATGTACTTTTTTAGCTTATTTAAAAGCGTTTGTTATTTCAATTTCTCTTTCATTTTCGCTTTGGTGCGATATTTTTACGAAAGTTGTATCTTTTGGTAAAATATCTAAAATATTTTCAGACCATTCTATTAAACATACTCCGGAGCATGAAAAATACTCTTCAAACCCATGTGAGTAAAACTCGTTTTTGTCTTTTATTCTATACAGATCAAAGTGATAAACTGGAATTTTCACATCATAGATGTTTAGGTAAACAAAAGTTGGGCTATTTACATTGATATCTTTTTTCTCAGATAGAGCTTTAACGATCCCTTTAATAAAAGTTGTTTTTCCAGATCCTAGATCTCCTAAAAAGGCAACTATAGAACCCTTTCTAAGATTTTTAGATAGATCCATACCTACTTTAATAGTTTCTTCAGAAGAAGAGGTAATAATTTTTTTTATTTTAGCCATTTTTCTAGATATTTCTCAAACTCTTGAAATTTAGAGATAGCTTCTACAAAAGCTTTAATCTTATCTTCAGTAAGCTGCTCTTGGATGAAATCTAAAAATTTTTGTTCAATTTCATACTTATTTTGATTTTGAACTTCAAACAAAGTAAAATATTTAATACTAGTTTTTTTGAAATCTTCAATAATAGCTTTTTTACTATTAAATAGTTTTCCTGTAATGCCTGATGAGTAAACAAGTTTCGAAACAGATGCTTTTCTTGGTTTAATATATTTTTTTATAATTTCAGGATCTTCAGAGACGTAAAATCTTTTGACTCTTAGACCTCCAATCCTTTCTTTGTTTTCAGGACATTTAGAGATCCAATCATATATTGCATCTTGAGGATTTGGGTGAGTATTATCACCAAAAACTTTTCCTGTAAAGGGGCATATATAGATTTTTTTAGTGTGTGCGTTTACGTTTTGTTTGCCAAATTGAATTTTTATCTCAGTCTCTCTAAAGAGTTTACCCTCTTTTTCTAGAGTTTCTAAAAGGTTGTCTAAACTTTGATATATTGTTTTGTTTCTAATAAAGAGTACTGGTTTTAAAGCAAATTTTTTCTCTACATAGAAAAGATACGTTAAAATAAGATCTGTTTTTCTTGTGCTTTTCAAGAATTTTAAAGTTTCTTTTTGAATTTTTTCACTTATTTGCATTTTTCCCTCTATAGATTGCATGGCATTTTTTTGGTTGATATTCAAATTTAATATGTTAGCTATATTTTGGCAAGTTTAAAACAAAGTATATCAATCTTATTATAAATATAAATATAACTTATTATTTGAAGCTATAATATTGTTTAATTTTAGTTATGTTAATAATAGAGTAAATTAATGTTGCTTTTGTATATAAAAAATGTTACTTTATTAAACACATAAATAAAGATGAACTTATTAATTTTTAAGGAGAAAAAATGTCTATTGATATCCAAAAAAATATTACTAAGAAGAAAAATAATATAAAAAAATATTTGGATTTTACATTTGAAAATTTGCAAATTGAAGGATACGAAGCTGTTTATAAAATTACAAATGAGAAAACTAACCTTTTAGCGATTATTGCAATGCACGATACAACGCTGGGCACTGCTCTTGGCGGCACTAGAATTGCAAAGTATAAAAGTTTTGATGATGCTTTAACAGATGCACTTCGCTTATCTAAGGGAATGACTTATAAAGCGGCGATGTCAGAAGTTGGTTTAGGTGGAGGGAAGAGTGTAATTGTTATTAAAGATAATAAAGATAAAACAGAAAAACTTTTAAAATCCTTTGGTGAAGCTGTTGCTATTTTAGATGGTAAATATGTTTGCTCTGAAGATATGGGATGTACTCCAAAAGAAGTTATGGTTATTCATGAAAAAACTAAATATGTTGTAGGCCTGCCACATGAAAAAAGTTCAGGTAATCCTTCTAAATTTACAGCCTGGGGAGTTTTTAAAGGAATTCTAGCAACTTTAAAAAAACTATATGGTTCTGCTTCAATAAAAGGTAAAACAATAGCTATTCAAGGAATGGGCAGTGTTTCCCATTATTTGATTGAACATCTATTTTGGCAGGGTGCGGATATTATTATAAGTGATATTGATGAGACAAAATTAAAAAAATTTGCAAACGTTGCAAAAATTGTAAAAGCAGAAGATATCTATAAACAACCCTGTGATATTTTTGTTCCCTCAGCTATTGGAGGAACGATAAATGATGAAACAATAAAAGATCTGCAATGCAAAGCTATTTGCGGCGCTGCTAATAATCAACTTTTAGAAGATAGGCACGCTCAGGCTTTAAAAGATAAAAATATTTTATATGCTCCTGATTTTGTTGTTAATGCGGGAGGATTAATTAACGTATCTTTTGAATTGGATAGAGAGGGGTACTGCCCGATAAAATCTAGAAACAAAATCGATAACATATATACATCGATATTAGAAATTTTTAAAATAGCTGAACAAAATGATATCACAACTAACGAAGCTGCAATTAAATTAGCGCAATTTAAAATGAAATCTGGTATAGGTAGAAGGGCAGATAAATTATATTTTCATCATACAAAAGAAAATGATTAATGGATTATTAATAGATTTTTTACAAAATAGATTAACTGAAGCGATTTTAAAAAGCTTTGAAGGTAGTCTAACTACAAAAGATGCTCTAGCAGATATCGCGATCTGTTTAGATGAAAACTTTGGGCATTATCAATGCAATAGCGCTTTAAAACTTGCCAAACTCTTAAAAGAAAATCCTAAAAAAATTGCTGAGACAATAATTTCAAATATCGACTTATTAGAAGATGAAAAAGAAATTTTCTCTGAAATTAAAATAGCAGGGCCTGGTTTTATAAATCTAAAACTTAATAGTGATTTTTTAGCCTGCGTTTTAAATAAAAATCAATTCGATCCAAAGCTTGGAATTAAAAAAATTATAAAACCAAAAAAAATTATCGTTGAATTCTCATCTCCAAATATTGCAAAAGAATTGCACGTTGGTCATCTAAGGTCCACAATTATTGGAGATAGCATTGCAAGACTTTTCGAATTTCTAGGTGAAGATGTTTTAAGATTAAATCACGTAGGGGATTGGGGAACTCAATTTGGAATGCTTATCCACTACTTAAAAAGTCATCAACCAAAAATTATATCAAAAGAAAAAAAAGCAGATCTAACTACTTTAACCACTTGGTACAAAGAGGCAAAAAAACTCTTTGATGAAGACCCGGATTTTAAAAAGAAATCTCAACTAGAGGTTATAAATCTTCAAGCTAAAGAAAAAACAGCAATTGAGGTTTGGGAGATCATTTACGACGTATCTAGAGAGGCTTTTAATGAGATATATAATTTATTGGATATAAAAATAACAGAGAGAGGAGAATCTTTTTATAATGATGATCTACCTCTAATAGTAAAAGATTTAGAGAAAAAGGGATTAATAAAAGAATCTAATGGAGCTAAATGCGTTTTTATAGAAGGTTTTAAAAATAGAGAAGGAAATCCTCTTCCTATTATGGTTCAAAAATCAGATGGGGGATATAACTACGATACAACTGATATTGCAGGATTTAAACACAGATGCGAAGTAGAGAAAGCTGATAGAATTATTATCGTTACAGATTCAGGGCAAGCGCTTCATTTTCAAATGATCTATCCTCTAGTTGTTAAAGCTAAATATTTAGATCCAAATAAAACCAAATTCGATCACGTAACTTTTGGAGTGGTTCTCGGTGAAGACAAGAAAAAGTTTAAAACAAGATCAGGAGAAACTGAAAAGCTAATAGATCTTTTATATAAAGCTGTAGACCATTCAAGAAAAATTCTAAAAGAAAGGTTAAAAGATTTAGATAAAAAAACTTTAGATGAATACGCAATAAATTTAGGTATTAGCGCTATAAAATATGCAGATCTATCCAATCATAGAATAAAGGACTACACGTTTTCTTATGAAAAAATGTTGTCACTCGAGGGCAATACTGCAGCATTTTTATTCTATTCATACGTTAGAATTCTCTCCATTAAAAGAAAAGTGAATGAAAATATTGAAAAGCTACTCAAAACAGATGAAATCGAGCTAAAGCATCCATCTGAGGTGTCTTTGGGATTTCATTTGATTAGATTTGCAGAAGTTTTAGAGCTAATGGCAAGAGATCTTCTGCCTAATAGGCTAACCGATTATTTATATGATCTAGCAACAAAATTTAATGTCTTTTTTAGAGATTGCAAAGTAATGGATGCTTTAGAGCAAAACTCTAGACTTCTTCTATGTCATATGACTCAAAAAGTTTTAAAAGCTGGCTTTGATATCTTAGGGCTAAAACCTTTAGATAGAATGTAAGCTGCTTAACATAAACTTGTTAGTTTATTCCTGAGAGCAGATTGTTTTATAAAAAATTATTTGATTTTAATGGCAGTTTAATGGCATAATAATGGCAGTTTAATGGCAAAAAGGTTGAAAAATGTTTAAACCAAAATTTCAGATTTCACCTAAAATGGCAAAATCTTTAATGCAAATTGAGAGTTTAAAAGAGAGCATTACCCATCTTCCTATTACTACTAGCGTTTTATTGAGCCTTAGAGAAACAGCCAAGCTTAAATCAACTCATTTCTCCACAATGATTGAGGGAAATAGGCTAACGCAAAATGAAGTAAATTTAACTATAAAAAAATCCAAGCGTATACGAGATAGAAAAAGAGACGAAAAAGAAGTAAAGGGATATTTCATTGCTTTAGAAATAGTTGAAAAAATTGCTAAACAACAAAATCAAATAAATGAAAAAGATATTAAATTATTGCATGCTTTAGTTATGGGAGGAGGAAAAAAAGGTGTAAAACCATCTGCTTATAGAGATGGGCAAAATGTTATTAGAGATAGTAGAATAAATGCGATTGTTTATTTGCCTCCTGAAGCTAAAGATGTAGCTCGTTTGATAAAAGATTTAGTCGATTGGATAGAAAAATCTATTAAAAATTTTCCTATTCCAATTGTTGCAGCTATTGCGCATTATCAGTTTGCTACTATTCATCCTTATTATGATGGTAACGGTAGAACGGCAAGATTATTAGCTACCTTAATTATGCATATCTGGAAATATGATCTGAAAGGACTGTATTCTTTAGATGAGTATTATGCTGAAAACTTATCTGGTTATTATGAGGGTTTAAATGTAGGGCCTTCGCATAACTATTATTTAGGAAGAGAAAAAGCTGATATTTCTAAATGGGTTGAATATTTTTTAGAAGGTATGGCGTATAGTTTTAATAGAATCAAAGAGCAAGCTAAAAAAAGCTCCATTAAAGGCCTGCAAGATAAATCAAAACTCTTAAATCAATTAGATGCTCGTAAAAGAATAATATTAACATTTTTTCAAGCAAATACAAATTTAACATCAAAAGATGTTGAAGAATTTTGTAAATTGCAACCAAGGAGTGCTCGAGCTTTATGTGAAAAATGGGTGGAGGAGAGTTTTATTAATATAAGTGATCTATCCAAAAAAAACCGAAAATATCAACTTGCTTCTAAGTATAAAAAATATTTGGACTAGTTCTCTAAGAAATAATTTAATTTCTTAAACTCTTTTTAAGGCCCTTATCAGTTTAAAAAAAAAGTTAGTTATTTAAAAATATTAGTTTTTTTTACCTAAAAGGTAAAAAAACTATGAGAAAATTGACATGAAAAGTTAAAAAATTTACATTTTTTTAACTTTTGAATAATTCAGAAAAATCAATAACATGAGCAAAAAATCTATCCTCTTTTATTTTTGGAGATACGCCATTTACATGAATGAGCACTGGTTTTATAGAATAGCCTTTAGGAATGGTTAATCTTTTAACTTTTTCTTTTACTTCTTCAATTGTAGAGCTGGGAATATGATTTTTTGAAAACTTAATTTCACATATATATATGCAGTTATAATAGGTTTGAATCATAAGATCTATTTGACAGCCTTGCTGCATCTTGGTTTTTTTTTGAAAAAAAGGACCGTTTTGTTGAACTTCTTCTAAAGGTATATTTAATTTATTACAAAGTGAGAGAAAATTATTGAGTACTAAATTTTCAAATTGCAATCCCATGATAGAAGACCAGTTTGGAAGAGTTGTTACACTTCTTTTTTGAAAGAGAGATTCAGAAATTTGTTTTTTGTTAGGAAAGATCATTTTCAAATAGAATCTAATATAATTATCACTTAGCCGAAAATAGCTCAAATTAGATGTTGAGCCTGTTTTAATACTCCAAAGGTGATTGCGTGTAACAAATCCAGCTTGGATGAGATCATTCATATAATTTAAACAAGCGCCACTTGGTTGAACTTCTAATACTTTATATATCTCTGATAGAGTTGCAGGCTTTTCAGCTAAAAATTTTAATATTTTACTATAAATTTCATTGCGTTTTGCAAAAAGATCATTAAAAATACGATCAAATTCATTAAATAAAAGTCCTTCTCTACGAAAACAAAGTCGATGAATATTTTCTTCAGCAGTTTGAGTTGAAATAATTTCTTCTAAATAACGGGGAACGCCACCTGTTACAGCGAGCGCTTTAAAAACTTCATAAGGAGCAATATTTCCCTCTTGATCTTTCCAAAATTTAAGACAATCGGATAGAGGCATTTCTCGAATAATTAAATCTAAAGAAATTCTGCCAACAAAGCCTGTATTGCTTAATATATTTTTTTCAATCCAACTAGAAACCGAACCACAAAGAATCAAAAGAAGTTTAGAGTTTTTTGAAAATCTAAGATCCCAGGCATTTTTTAGCTTTCCTAAAAAATCAGGATCTTTTGACCCTATCCAAGAAATTTCATCGAAAACTATGATGACTCGATCTTTTTTGACAGAATTTTCTAGAGTCCAAAATAAATCTCCCCAATCATCGGATCTAGGTAGTGGGATTTGAAGTTCTCTTTGCATCTGTCTTGCAAATTCTTCTCTTTGGCTTTTATCTGTAGTCTCTGGAGAAGGGGGAAGCCCCGCAAAAAAAATAGTACGCATTCGTGAGCCAAATTCGACTATTAATCGACTCTTTCCTATTCTTCTTCTCCCTCTTATCACAATCAAGCTAGAGGTCTGTTTTTTCAAAACTGATTGGAGGGATTCAAGCTCTCTTTTTCTGCCTATAAAACGAGTCATTTTCTATCCTTTTTAAAAAGTTAACTAAAAAGTTCATATCATAAAATCCAAAAAAACCTAATTTTATGATATCAAAATTATAATAAAATCATATCATAAAATCAAGAAAACTCATTTTTATGATATGAAATCTGCTTGAAAATCATATCATAAAATTAAGAAAACCGATTTTTATGATATGACATTAAATAGCCAGTTTCTTAAATCGCTAATAATAAGATACTTACTAAAGAGCGATCTTTAAGCTTTAGGTTCTTTATAATAAGTAGCTTAGGGCAGGTTAATCTCTAAATAATTAATATTAAGTTGCTTAAGATTAATTATTTTAAATCAGTGATTTGCTTTTCTTGTTTGGAATTTCCCTAACATATTTAGGAACCATATAACCGGAGAGATTCTCATGCAACAGTTTTATTAATTCTTTGCCTTTTTTTATTGGAACTTCAAAATGCTTGGATCCTTCTACCTTATCTAGCTGATGTAAATAGTATGGGACAACTCCCGTTTCAATTAGCTTTAGATTTAAATTTTTCAAAGTTTCAAAATCATCATTGATGCCTTTTAGTAAAACGCTTTGATTGAAGAGTAAAATATTTTGCTTTTTTAATTTTTGAATAGCTTTTATAACAGATGAATCGATCTCTTTTGGGTGATTAATATGGAAAACAAAAATGATTTGCTTTTTCATATTTTTTAAAATTTTCAAAAAAATTTGATCTATTCTTTTAGGATCTGAGAGTATATATCTTGTATGGAATCTTATAATTTTTATGTGAGGGATTTCATCTAACTTTTTAAGTAATGATTCTAGAGAAGGGTTACTCAGTGTGAGAGGGTCTCCTCCACTTAAAATAATCTCTGTTAGAGTTTTGTCTTTTTTTATTAAATCGATCTCTTTATCAAAGTTTTGATTAGACGACCTTTCAAAATGTTTTCTAAAGCAGTACCTGCAATGCATAGTGCAAGCATTTGTTGTGATTAAAAGAGCTCTAGAATTATATTTTTTTAAAAGTTTTGATCTTTTGAATTGTTTTTCACATAAAGGATCTTTTATATATTCAGGGTTTTTAATAGTTTCATCAATTAGTGGAACGAATTGCTTGAAAATTGGATCTGATAGATCATTTTTTTTGATTTTTTTAGCTAAACTATATGGTAAAAGAAGGGGGAAATCAGATCTTAATAAAATTTTTTTTTGATTTTTTTTATCTATCTTTAAAAATTTTATTAATTTATTTATATTTGTGAAAGATTTTGGCATTTTTTATTTCTAAAATTTTATAAACGTTATAAATATATAAAAATTATAAAAAGAAAATAAATAAAGATCAAATAATAATATCTATTTAAACGTATTCTTTATTTAAGGTTTTTTTCAAGATATCTAAATTTTTGGGATTGTTATTTTCAATTTTTTCAATGTTTGCACCTAAAGATTGAAGCTTTTCAATGATATTTTCATAACCCCTATCTAAAAAGCTTTTTTGCTCAATTACAGTAATTCCATCTGCTAACAAAGCTGCCATAACGTATGCAAAACCAGCTCTAAGATCTGGAATTTTTATATCCTTAGTTATTAAATTGCTTGGTCCCTTCACTACTAAAGAATGCTTATGATTCAATGAGTTGAATCTACATTTATTCGATCCTAAACATTTTGTGAAAAGTTCAATATCAGCTCCCATCTCTTTTAGGGTTTTAATATAGCCAAATCTATTTTCATAGACTGTTTCATGTAAAACGCTAGATCCATTTGTTTGAGTGAGTAGTACGACAAAAGGTTGTTGCCAATCTGTCATAAAACCTGGATGAACATCTGTTTCAATATGAAGATTACCCTTTAATTCTTTGTCATAGAAAAACTCAATACCATCATTTTTTATGTTAAACCCAGCCTGAACTTCTCTTAGTTTATTTAAAAAAGTTATTAAATGTAGATGCTCAGCCCCTTCAATAAAAATTCTTCCTTTTGTTGCAATAGTAGCTAAAGCGTAGGATATAATTTCATTTCTATCAGGGATAACATAGTGCTCTACTTCATAAAATTTATTAGACTCTTCTATATGAATTGTTCTATCTGTATCTATAAAAATATTAGCACCAAGCTTTTGTAAAAATAAAATAAGATCAACAATCTCTGGCTCAATTGCAGCGTTTTTTATAATGGTTTTTCCTTTTGCTCTAATCGCTGCTAAAATAGTATTCTCAGTTGCTCCAACAGATGGATATGCAAGTTTAATTAATGTTCCTTGTAATCCAATATTTGCTTTTGCAAAATATGTAGCCTCTTTTTTATCTTCTCGATAGCCAACTGTTGCACCGAGCTTCTTTAAAGAATCCATATGAAAATCAAGAGGTCTAGATCCTAGATCGTCCCCACCAACAGTTGGAACAATAATTTCTTGGTTAGTTCTACCAAGAAGCGCTCCTATCATTAAAATGGGTATTCTATTAGCTCCTGAAAATCTCTGGGAAATTTTTAAATTTTTTAGTTCTTTTGTCTGAACTTCCATTATGTGTTTTTCTCTATCCCATAAAACTTTCATTCCAATTTCTTTGCAAAGAGCTACGGTTATTTCAACATCACCAATATTTGGAACATTATGGAAAATACATTTCTTATCAGAGATTAAAGAGGCGACAAGAAGTTTTGTCATAGCATTTTTTGCCCCTTGAGATTTTATTCTACCATTTAGAGAAATTCCACCTTTAATCTTTAAAGAATCTATATCCATAAAAAACTCATTTTTTTTGTAAGTGTAGCTGATGTTTTTTAAATTTTCAAAACAATAATGTTTTAAAAAAAATCAAAAACATCAAATAAATCATTATTTATGGCATAATCATATCTAAAAAAATATATGAATAATAAATTCCCTCTCTATAGAACTGGTATCGGACAAGACTCTCATAGGTTTTTATCCGATGAATCTTCAAAACCTTGCATAATTGCAGGAGTTTTGTTTGAAGATGTGCCAGGCTTGGCGGCTGACTCTGATGGCGATGTTGTCTTTCATTCTATTTGTAATGCAATTACTTCTCTAAGTGGAGTTCCAATCTTAGCCACAATTGCAACAGATCTCTGTTTAAATAGTGGAATTACAGATTCCAAAGTTTATTTAGAAAAAGCTATGATAAGTTTAAAAACACAAGAAATTGTGCATGTAGCTATTTCTATAGAAGCTCAAAGGCCTAGAATCCAAAAAAAAATAGGTCAGATGAAACATAAAATTTCAGAGATTTTAAACTTGGAAATTTCTCAAATAGGAATAACAGCAACATCAGGAGATGGTCTCACTGATTTTGGTTGCGGAGATGGTATTCAAGCGTTTTGTATTATTACTTCTGTTGAAGTTTGATCTTTTAAAAAGAATAAATTTTTAATAAATATCTTTTAAATAGCGCTTTTCTCTTATTAAAGATTTGAAAAAAGCTCTAGATTCTTCTTTAGAAAGATTTCCTTCTTGAGTAAATATATTTTGCAGAGTTTCGTCAACAGCCCTTCCCATTACAAGACCACCACAAATGTAGATCAAGCAGCCAGAGTGTATCCATTGCCAAACATCAGATGCGTTTTCTAAGAGTCTATCTTGAACATAGATTTTATCTTCTTGATCTCTTGAAAAAGCTGTTGTTAATCTAAGTGAATTTCTCTCTTCTAAATCTTTAAAGAAATCTTCGAAATAAAAATCTGTTTTAGAATTTCTCTCACCAAAAAATAACCAGTTATTTCCTTTAGCTTGTGTTATGAATCTTTCTTCTAAAAAAGCTCTAAAAGGAGCGAGTCCGCACCCTGATGCTATCATAATGATAGGTTTATCTAAATCTTTTGTAAGTTTAAATCCATGAGATGGTTGTATGTATATAGGAATTTTAGTTTTTAGAGTTTGAGATAAATTGCAGATGTATTCTGTTGCAACACCGTTTCTTTTTATGCCACCTAGTTCATATGATACATGTGTTATTAAAAGATGCATGTCATTTGGATACATTTTTAAAGATGATGT
Organism: Candidatus Anoxychlamydiales bacterium; assembly: GCA_011065045.1. Taxonomy (GTDB): domain Bacteria; phylum Chlamydiota; class Chlamydiia; order Chlamydiales; family SM23-39; genus JAAKFX01. The sequence goes on along the minus strand of JAAKFN010000024.1, from coordinate 968 downwards.
AATAGAATATAGACGAGGAAGTAGAGGCATCATATTTGCACACATATCTTGAGCTGTTATTTTGTGCTTAGGAAATAGTTTTAAAATATCCCAGATATGGTGAGTCGTAATTAATGTTTTTATCTCCTCTATTTTTAGCTTTTTATCAAAAAGTTTTATAAAGTTAAAATTTGCTTTAGAAATATTTGCTTTTTTTGTTAGAAAATCTAGAAGTGTTATTTTTTCATTAGTTCTTGGATTGATAATTTCTTGCGTTGGATCAGCTTTCATGTAATTGATAGTAAGATCAACTATTCTAGGGTCATTTTCAACTAAAATAGCTACGCTATCGCCACTTTCATAGCTGATATTAGAATCATTTATATCTAAAATTAAATGATACGTTTTTTTGCTAGAGCCATCCTTATTTAAAAGTTCTCTATGCTTAATTCTAGTGATATATGGCTCTTTATGCGAATAAGTCATTTTTTTCCTTTCCTTTCTTAAAAAAAAACTATATCTTTATTTTTATAAAAATAATACGAAGGAGCTTTTTTTCATGCGGTATCTTTTTCTTTTATTATTACTATTTTTCTTCAATAGTTGCAATTTAGAAAATGGAGTTCAAAAAAATTATATCATATCTCAGGTGAAAGATACTGAAGATACTACGGATGAAGCGCAGAATTAATTTTTTTGCTTTATAAAACCTGATAGATCGTTTTTTTTTGAAGATCTTCTTTTAATAGGGCGATTTTTTTTTTAATGAAAGATAATGTTTTTTTCAACTTAAGAAAAGGATATTTTTTGAATTATATTCATTTTATTGAACACCTTCTATTTCACAAATAAGTCGTCCATAATTGTCATACTCAAAACTTTTATAAGTTTCATTTGGGAAAATTACATTATAAATCTTACTATCAGAGGACTTCTCATATCTAAAAACACCCATTTCACTATCAATGACTTTTATCAAATTATGCTGA
>JAAKFN010000023.1 GCA_011065045.1 Candidatus Anoxychlamydiales bacterium | reverse complement strand
TTTGTTCTTGATAACTACTTTGTAAATCATTAAACATCTTTTTTAACTCATCTAAGCTTTTCATTCTTTGATCATGTTCAGGTAGCTTTTCAATAGTACATTCTCTTTCAATATATTGAATAACTTTATTAAGTTTATCAAAAACAGTTTGACTTTGATGATCTTTATTAGTAACAATAGCATTAGACTGAATCAAAAATTGTATAAATGGTTGAATCTCGTTTAATATTTTAGGATTAGATTGATCATTCAAAATGATTTCAATATAGTATTCTATTAATGTCATTAAAATAGTTTTACCATCTTTATCTTCTACATTAATATCAGCGCCATTTTGAATTAAAATATGGGCAGCTATTAGCATATCTGGAAGGTATCGCTTATCAAAATTCGTTAAATTATTAATGAGTTTCAAAAGAGGCGCTTCTTTTAAATTATCTACAGTATTTACATCAGCTGTATTTCTTATTAAATATCTAATCGCATTTATATTTTCAAAACGATTTGCAACAACCCAATTAAGTGCGGTTAAACCTTCATTATTTTTGGCATCTATAGTAGCTCCACTGTTTATCAAAATATCTAAAATTTCATCAGATGCATCACCATGAGCCGCTTGCATTAGAGGACTCCAAGTATAATAAACATAACCTTTGTCATTCAGACATTCTCTACTGTTTTTTATCAATCCATTTGGCTCTGCCCCTTTTTGTATTAATAATTTGACAATTTCTGCATCGCCTCTTTTGCAAGCTACATGCAGAGGGCTAAATTCTCTTTTCCTTTTAAAAAAATTTCGCCTGATAAAAGTGTAATTTGCAAAACTTTCATCTGCACCCTTTTGAAAAAAAGCTTCAACAACTTCTTTTGAGCAATATTTTACAGCTATTATAAAAGCATCTTTTGTTAGAGTAACTCCACTATTTAATAGAGCTAGAGCTGTATTTGAGTTTCCTAATTGCACAGCTATTAATAATGGTGAAAACTTATCCTCTTCAAATGGGAAACTATTAGAACATAGGTGTTCAGCAAATAATTTAGCTTCATTTGAATAAATCCAAGGAGATTTTGAATCATCGTAGTCTAAATCAGCCTCAACTTCCCACTGAAAATTGACATTTGCACCAAGATCTATCAATTTTTTTACAGCTGGCCCATGATCATTATAAACAGCCCACATTAAAGGCGGCCAATGTATTCCAACTTTAAAGACATCATTCAAGCAACCTTTATCATGAACATTAAAATTAAGTTCATTTACTAAAAATTCTATTACCTCTACTTGACCATTTAATGCAGCTAAATGAAGAGGCGAAGCCTTTTTAATTTCATCAATATTTACAACCTGAGATAAAGATCTTAAAGTTTGAATATTTCCATTTTTAGCAGCTAAAAGAAAATTTTTATTTAATAAATCTTCATTTACCTCAAAACGTTTTCTTTTTCTAGCAAGCCTTCCTGATAGTTTTTGATATTCTTCTATTAGTCTTTGATTTTTTTCTATTAGTTTTTGTTGTCTTTCTATTAGTTCTTGTTGTCTTTCACTTGAGCTTGTTGCAAGTGATTCTTCATGATACCCATGTTTTATAAAAAAATTTAAAAGCGGAGCATTAATATCGTTATTTTTAAAAAGATTTTGATTACATATTTTTATTGTATTAACAACTTCATAAAACAAAGCAGGATCTTGTTTCAATTCTTCAAATGTAAGTATAGAAAAAATTTCTGGATTAATGATATTTCCTTTTTCATCTAAATAACTTGGATCTTCATAAAATTTAGAAAAAATCCTCAAAAATGATTCATATTTATTATATTCTTTTTCTCTGAAAACATATTCGGCCATAGCTCTAACTAACAATCCTTCCTTTTTTTCTAAAGGGCTTGCTTCTGGATCTTCAATAGCAGGAAATTGTTCCCCGGGAGCTCTCGCTAAGCTATGAATACTTAAAATTCGAAGAGATGGTATATTAGAAGATGTCATATTTGCTGCCTTATATTTATTGTTAATTAAGGGTTATTATAACATATACTGTTTATTGCAACTATAATAAAAAAAATAAATACAAATAAATTGATAAATAAAATTTTAATTATTATTTATTAAAAATTATTTTAAAATGGTATTTAATTCATGCTTTAGATCGATTACTTTTTTATTCCAACGAATCGCTTTTTTTATGTTTTTTGAAAAAATTCCATTTTGAGTAATTTGAAGATAATTTCTAGAGATTTTCTCCTCTTCATCAAGCTCGTGTTTTAGATTGTTTATAGCGCTAGAATCTACTTTTTTTTGATTTTTAATCCTTTCGATAGCCTCAGAGAGTTCTTCGAGTTTGGTGATTCTTTTCATCAACGTAGTTGGTATAAAATAAAAAGGCTAAGTTTACTCATAATCAAATTTTATTCAAGATATTTTTTCACTTTTTTTAGTATTTTTTTTAAAATTACCAAAACGACTAAAATCATAATATAAGAGACTAAGTGCCAAGTGCATACGCAGCAATTCAAAAAGACTAAAAACAAAGAATTTTCTTTACAAAAACTTAACAATCAGCTATAATATAACTGTAATCAGGAGAGGATGCAAAGGAGAAGGAAAAATGAGTGTTAAGCCAATTTCTACAGTTACATTCAAAATAGATCAGGATAAGACTATTTCTGATGTAGAATCTACTTTTTCATCTGACCAAAACCTACAAATCGCTAATATTGTGAAGGATGCGCTAACAACAAAAGCATCAGATGCGACAACAGGAAGATATACATTAAAAATCCTAGAAGATCATAAAATTGAATTACTCTATAACCCACTATCTATGACAAGCTTACAAATCGATCTTTCAAGTAGAATTGATGCAACTGCAATTGAAAAAATAACTACAGCATTTAAAGAGCAATTAAAAGACGAAAAGATTAAAAAACACTGTGAGTGGATTTTTAATAAAACAATAGAAAAATATTTAGATAAAAATGTAACAAAAGTTGACATGGCAGATCAAACTATTATAAGTAAGAAGTCTGAAAATATCTTAAAAAACGCTTTTAAAACCTTTTTAAAAGGTTTAGATTATGTTTTTGTCCAAAAGCTAATTCATGCAAAAGCAGCAGATATTGCTGTTCTTTCTTTATTTGCATTTACTATACTAGCTACTGCTCTAACAATTTTTGCTCCCCATCTATCAATTCTTCATTTTGCTAATACTGCAGCTTCAGTTTCTCATCCAGCTTTTGGAGCTTTAAATATCACTGTTGGTATGGCTATTTTCGTCCAAGCTTATAAAAATTTTATGAAAGCTAAGAAAAATGAAAACAAAGAAGAGATGATTTTAGCGATCGTTAGTATGCTATTTTCAATTGCTATAATGACAACTGGTGGAGCAGCTATTGCTAACTCATCTAATGACATCTTATTAAAATCGCTATTTACTATATGCGCTAGTTTTTCATTTGGAGTTGGAATATACAACACTATAAAAACTCAATTATTTAGAAAAAAATTAAATGATGCTAAAAATCTAAAGGAATTTTTAAAAGAGCAGCTTGAAATTAGCAACAAAGAATATGAAATAATAGATAGAAAAATAGAAGCTTTAAATGATGAAAAAGAGATAGCAAAACTTCTTAAAAATCACTTATCTACTAAAGAGTATTTAGAGGCTATATCAAAAGATAAAAAGTTCCAAAAAGACCTGCTTTTAAATCTAGAACTTCAAGCTCTTCAAAGAAGAAAAATAGCTAATGTAGAAAAAATTCTAAGAAGTAAGATAACAAAAAGAGCTATAGACTATGTAAAGGGAGTTGAAGATAAAGATCTTTTAGCTGATATCAAAAAAGAGTTAAACCATAGAAATATAGCAGATGCTCTTAGAATAGTTGCTACATCTTTATCTATAGGAGCCTTTGGATTTAATACGCTTTCAAAAATTGAGAGTCTCAATGTTCAAAACTTGATTTACTATTCTACTATGATGGTATCTAAATTATCAGGATTTTGGCAAAACTATGTGCCTAGTTGGAGAAACGTTCCTGCTGATGATAAAAAAGAGCTTAAAAAGAGAAAAACTATTCTAGAACATATGTATAAAGGAATAGATCCCAACGCAATTCCACAAGCTCTATAATCAAAAAGTAATTTTATCAGATATTTTATCTTGATGAGCTAATGTAAGTTTAGTCTTAGATTGTTTTTCATCTAAAAGCTTTGTAAACATATCTAAAATGAGCTCTTTTGAATTACACTCTCCAGATATATGAGCTATATGAATATGCTTTAAATTTGGGTGTATAATATCGCCCAGGAGCTTTAATGAGTCTACGTTTGATAAATGTCCAAGCCTTGATAGAACTCTTTGTTTATAGATAAAAGATCTATTAGATGCATGAACATAAGGAATATGGTGGTTTGATTCGATATAGAGATAATCTAGCCCCTTTAGACTCTCTCTAACTAAAGATGATATAAATCCTAAATCAGTACAAAACCCAAATTTCAAGTTTTGATTTTTTATAACAAAGCCAACAGGATCCAAGGTATCGTGTGGAACAGAAAACGGCATAATTTTAAGATCTTTATATTCGAACTCTTCAGATGTTGTAAAAATCTTAAATTTAGGCAAAACATGTAAATTATTATAAATACTTTTTGCTGTATCTGAATTTGTAAAAATAGGAATATTTTCTTTCTCAGATATTACTTTTAAGCCAGCTATATGATCAGAGTGTTCATGAGTGATCAAAATAGCGTCTATATCTTCTAGCTTAACCCCTATCTCATTTAGTCTAGAGTTTAGTTGCAGATAAGAAAGACCTGCATCTATTAGTATTTTAGCCTCTTTAGAACCAAAATAAATGGAGTTTCCCTTTGAGCCAGAAGCGAGTGGGCAATATCCTATCATCTTTTTAAAACCTTTATAAAAACTGATAAGAATTAAGATAGGATAAATTTAAATAAAATTCATTTTTTATTTGGTGCTTTTTTGAAGCATTTATGACAGATTGAATATTGAATATTCAATCTGTCATTTTTCAAATTTATAAACCATTAGTTTTTAATAGTTTCTGATTCATCGAAAAATCACCAACATAAAATATCTGAATTGAAATTTATACTTAAAAAGAGCTTATTTCATCAAAAAAATTAAAAACTAACTAGTTTTCTGATCTCTTTTTCAATTCTTTCTTTACTTGGAAAATAAGCATCCTCTAAAACTTTTGAAAAGGGAACAGGAATATCTAAAGCGCCAATTCTTTTAATTGGCGCATCTAGATAGTCAAAAGCTTTCTCTGATACTAAAGATGCTACCTCTGCTCCAAATCCCCCGAATTTTTTATCTTCATGTAGAATTAAAAGCTTTGATGTTTTTTTAATAGAATTTACTATCGCATCGATATCTAGAGGGACTATAGTTCTAAGATCGATAACTTCTACAGATATCCCCTCTTTTTTTAGTTTTCTAGCGATTTCTACAGCATACATAACCATCATAGAATAGCATACTACTGTAACATCTTCTCCAACATGTACAACATTAGCTTTACCAAGAGGAATTATTGAGTCTTTTGTTGGCTCTAGAGTTGCTGCAAAATTTCTTTGTCTATAAATGGCTTTATGTTCTAAAAAAACAACTGGATTCGGATCTTTTATCGACGCTTTTAAAAGCATTTTAGCATCTTTAGCGTTAGATGGAGCTACTATTTTAAGCCCTGGAACGTGAGCTAAAAAAGCTTCTATACTTTGAGAGTGATAAGGCCCACCTTGAATGTAACCACCTGTTGGGATTCTGATAACTACAGGGCAGTTATACTCCCCATTAGAGCGATAATAAATAGATGCTAGCTCATTTACTAGTTGATTCATCCCTGTCCAAATATAGTCTGAGAATTGAATTTCGCAAACAGGTATTTTACCAGTCATTGAAAGACCAATAGCGAGACCTATTATTGTAGATTCTGCGAGTGGGGTATTAAAACATCTTTTTTTTGAAAATTTATCACTAAGCCCGCGAGTTATTCCAAAAACGCCACCTTTTTTATCGGCAACATCTTGACCAAACACCAAGATGTTTGGATTATCTTCCATCTCTTCTTTTAGAGCATGGTTCAAAGCGTCCATAATAGTAATAGGCTCTTGATCTTTTATAAAATCAATTTTTTCTATTATTTCGATTGGTTTGAAGAGTTTTTTATCTACACTCTCTACTTTTGGGAAATCTACTTTTTCAGCTTTTTCTGCCTCATTTTCAACAAAATCAAAAGAATCTTTTTTTATAGTATCGATTTCATTTTGATTGAGAATTTTTTCATCTAATAGAAACTTTTCAAATAAAGGAATGGGATCTTTTTTTAGCTCTTTTTGTATAATTTCATCTGTTTTATATTTTTTAGGATCATCTGAAATGCTATGAGCTCCGAGTCTTGGTACTTTTGAGACCATCAAAACTGGTCCTTTTTTAGCTCTTAAATATTTTACGGCTTCTATTAAAGCATTTGAGGTGTCTAAATAGTTTGAGCCATCTACAGAAATAACTTTTAAATTTTCATAACCTTTAAATACGTTTTCAATTGAGCCTGCTGTTTGCTCTTTTTTAGTTGTAGATATCGCATATTCGTTATCTTGAATAGAAAATAGAACAGGCAGTTTATAAATAGATGAAAAATTTAGAGCTTCATGAAAATCACCTTGAGACGTTGCTCCATCACCTGAAGATACATAAACTATTTCATCATTTTCTAATGCTTTTGCAACTCCTACAGCTTGCAGGAATTGAGATCCGACACAGCTAGATTGACAAGGGATATTTAAAGTATTATCGCAAAAATGATCTGGCATCATTCTTCCAGATGAGTGATGGATGGAGTCTCTTGCTAAAAACGCTGCAAAAATATCTTTTAAATCCGATCCAAGAGCTATAACTAAAGCTCTATCTCTATAGTATGGTAAAAAATAGTCTTTTTTAGGTTTTAGATGAAACGCTGATAAAATCCCTATAAGTTCATGGCCTGAGTGTGATAAAAAAAAAGCAGTCCCTTTATTTTGTTTTACAAGTTTGTTCATCTTCTCATCTGTAAACCTACAGACATAGAGCATCTTGAGAACATTTTGCAGGCTATCTTTTGATTTTAGATCTATAGTTTTCATAAAATTTAATAACTAGTTATTTTAATAACTAAAATATTTAAAAAATTATTTTTTCTTTTTTTTAGTACTTTTTATAGCGGAAACTTTTTTGATCCTGATAGCTCTTCTAGGCGCTTTTTCCCTTTGCTTGCCAGGGGATGGTAAAACTTCTTGAATTGCTTCGCCAATTTTTATCTCTTTACCTTTTGGAGTTATTTCAATTTTTTTGATTTCAGAAAGTTTTGGTTTTGTAAAAGGAGTAAATGGTTTTGTAAGCTTTTCAATTCCTAGATCTACCGCTGAAGCAGATAGACGAGTTTGCAACTGTTGAAGTGATTCTAATCTTTGAGAAAGAGCTTCTAATTTTTCATCCACTTTTATCGTAGGAGTTCCTCTAAGAGATGCGAGGAGCTGCTCTTCTGTTTCAAATTTAGCAGAAAAGGTTACAGCAGCAGCGCTTATAATATCTGGGATATATAAAAATGGTCTTATAGCTTTAGGAACTTGAGTATATATATCCATAGAAACTTGAGGTTCTATTTCTACTTTAACAATCTGTTTTGGTGGCCTTCCTCTTTTTGGTCTTGGATTTAAAGCTTCTGAAGAATAATAAATTTTAGATTTAGTATTAACTACATCTCTAGCACTTGCAAGATCTTTTGATACTCTATCATCAAAAAGAGTTTGTTTTAATTTTTCGACAATGTTTTTAGCAATATCTAAATCCTCTTCAAAAACAAATCTGATATCTAATGATCTAAGCCATTCGATTATTCTTACTCTAAATCTTTCTTGATAATACTGCTGCCATTTTTCAAGTTCTGTTAAATTATCGTAGATATACTCTAAAAAGTTTTCTCTAGCCTCTTTTCCGCTAATTAGATCAAGGAGTTTTTCTTTAGTATCGACATCATATACTTTTTCAGCAACAAACCCTTCCATAAATTTTTTAACTTCATAAAAAGCCATTTTAGGAACTAAAGAGTATCTTTTTGAGTTACTTTTGATCTCTTTTTCTAATGAAAGTAGTTCTTCTTCATCTTTATCTAAATCTACATAAACCAAAAACCCTTCTAAATTATCTAAATAAAAATCTCTTTCGTCATCAGATTTTGCAAATGTTTCCATTAATCTATTAAATCTAAGAATTAACGGTATTTTAGCTTCTAATTTTTTAGCCATATAGATTGCCTTTTTGTCTTCAATATTGAAAATATTATAGCATAAAAAAAAGGCTTTGACAAGCAGCTATTGAAAATAAGGGTAAATAAATTTATAATAATTTAGAAAAATTAGGATAAAAAAATGCTTGATATTAAGCTTCTTAGGGAAAACCCTAAAATTATAGAAAAAAAATTAAAATCTAAAATTCCAGATATAGATATATTTAAAATTTTATCTTTAGATGAAGAGAGCAGAAAAATTCAAAAAAAAACTGATGATTTAAAAGCTAAAAAAAACTCAGTATCCAAAGAAATCCCCCTTCTTAAAAAAGAGAAAAAAGATGTAACTAGTATTTTTAAAGAAATGGCCGCTATATCAACTCAGATTCAAGATTTAGATAAAAAATTCAAAGAGCTTTCCCAAGAAAAAGATTTTTTATTATCAACACTGCCAAATATTCCGGGTGATGATGCGCCTGTATCTTTAAATGTTGAAGATAATAAATGTATAAAAACTAACTTAGAAAAAAAAACATTTGATTTTCCTATAAAAAATCATGTAGAGCTAAATGAAAAATTAAATCTCTTTGATTTTCAAAGAGCTTCAAAAATCTCAAAAAACCGTTTTTCAATGTACAGAGGTATGGGGGCCAGACTCGAATGGGCTCTTATCAATTACATGTTAGATATCCACCTTCAAAATGGTTTTATACAAATAATCCCTCCTCTTTTAGTAAAGAAAGAGACGATGTTTGGAGCAGCGCAGCTTCCCAAATTTGCAGATCAGCTTTTTCGTTTAGAGGATAAAGACTACGATCTTTATTTGATTCCAACTGCAGAAGTTCCATTAAACGGCATTCATTTAGATGAAATATTAACAGAAGAAGAACTGCCAATAAAATATGTAGCATATACTCCATGTTTTAGGAGAGAAGCAGGAGCCGCTGGTAAAAACGAAAGAGGCCTTATTAGAACGCACCAGTTTAATAAAGTTGAGCTTTTCTCTTTAACAAAACCAGAAAATAGCGAAAAAGTTTTTAATGAGATGCTCTCTTCAGCTGAAGAGGTTTTAAAGGGATTGGATCTACACTATAGAAATATGCTTCTTTGCACAGGAGACATGTCTTTTGCTTCTGCCAAAACTATAGATATAGAAGTATTTCTGCCAGGGCAAGATAGATATTATGAAGTCTCTTCTGTATCTAATTGCACAGATTTTCAAGCAAGAAGATCAAAAATTAGATATAGAAAAAAAGATGAAAAGCCAGAGTTTGTACATACTTTAAATGCTTCTGGCGTTGCAACATCTCGCTTAATGGTAGCTATTTTAGAAAACTTTCAACAAGAAGATGGTTCTGTTTTAATTCCAATAGTTTTAAGAAAGTATTTAGATGATCAAAAATATTTAACCCCCCAAAAATAATGCACGAAAAAGCAAAGCCAACGTTTTCAAAAAAGCATCTAATCTGTTTTTCAGATTTTAAATTAGAAGAGATTCCCTCTCATTTTATAAATTTTGCTCAAAGTACAAAAGAGTTCACTATTTTATTTTTAATAGTTTTTATAGCTCTTAGAAATTTAACTCTGCCAGTTCTACCTTTTATCTTAATTTTTTCTTTTAGCTTTTTTATTTTAAAACTTTTTTTAGTAGCTTTTTCAGCTTGGACCAAGTTAGAGAGACTCCATAAAATTATCGAAGATAAAAAATGGCATATAGAGCATAAAAGAGAAGAGGAAAAAAATCAGCTTAAAGAGATTTATAAAGCTAAAGGTTTTTCAGACAAGCTACTTACAGACATCGTAGACACTCTAACATCAGATGACAATAGACTTCTTCAAACGATGTTAGAAGAAGAGATGGGGTTATCGCTTGGCTATTTTATACATCCAATAAAACAAGCCTTTGGCGCTTTTTTAGGCATGTTTTTAGCCTCTGTAGTTTTTACAATTACTTTTTTTACTCTTCCAATCACCTACTGCTTTTTTGTATCAGGAGGGGTAAATATTATCGCAAGCTCGATTATTGCAAGCAGATATGAAAAAACTAAAATGTCAAAAGAAATTGTTTGGGATTTAGCGATAGCAATTGTTGTTTTAGGAATTTGTCATTTTTTAACTTTGAGCATTATGCCTTTTTTTAAAACCTAAATACAACAGGTGAAACTTTCATTTCTTCGGCTTTAAAATATTGCCTGCAAAACAAAGCAGCTTTGTGAGGACTAAAAGCCTTACAACTAAAAATATCTATGTGGACACTATTTGAAAAATTTGCAAAATGAGCTGTAATACTTGAGGTTTCTATTAATTGCATAGCTGAAATTCCAGCAACTCTTGGAGTATCTCCAAAATCAACAACAATTGGAGCACCATAAGCTTTCATATCAATAAATTTAACTAAATCTATCATGAATTGTTTGACATATTTAGGATCTCTTATTAATTTTGCATCAGCTTCATATAAATCAATAGAAACGTTCATTCCCCAGGGATTTTCTTCTGAATACCTATCCAATACTTCTTGGTCTAGTTGTTTAGAAGATTTACTCTCCTGAATAAAGCCCGGTGTTTTTTTAGTAACCCCATAGCAGTAATTATGATTTAAGAAAAAACTTATAAAAAATAAACTTAAAAATATTGCACGCATTTGATTGCTTCCTTCTTTATTTTTCTTTTTAACTTTTTTTAAATAAATAGTACAGTAACATTTGATATTGCTGAAAATAGATCTACACATTTTCCTCCACTTTCTAAAGAAAGAGGAACCCAATGTGTCTTTTTCTTGAAAAATACGACAATTAATTTATGCAACTAAATATTTGTTAATATCCTTTTCTAAACAGCGTATCCCAATAAAATTGATAAGCACTAATATCTAAATAAATCAATCAAAGAGATCTCATTATGTACAATATCCTCGGACCATATTGTATGTTTTATTCCTTTAGTGGTAATCATAGCAAAAAATATTTGCTTATTTGTAGGAAAGTGTTTTTCGAAAACATCTATCTTATTTGCTAACTGCTTAGCACATCTTTTGTCAATTAAAAATATCTTTTCTGAGTACTTTATCTCGCAAAGAGTTATGACTCCATCATCTCTATCAAAGATCAGATCTATTTGAGTTCCAGTTTCTTTTTCTCCTTTTTTTGGTAAAAAACGCCAACTTCCAGTATTACAATGAATATTTTCAAGATCAAGAGCTGTGCAAATTTGATCAACATGTTTTAAACATATACTTTCAAAAGCATAGCCTTTCCAAGAAAGAACCCTTGAGGTCTTTGCTTGGTTTTTCCAATAAGCTTTTCCCCCTGCAATCCCTTTTTTCCTTAAGGGTTCAATCCATTTTAAATAAAAATAAGTATATTCATCACATATTCGATAATAATGATCTTTCTTTTTTCTTCCTAGAGGCACATAACTTTGAATAAGATCAGAAGCTTCAAGCTCTTCTAACCGTCTATTCAACCCTCCACCTGAAGATATCTTTGTAAATTTGATCAAGTTTTCTCGTGAAACACCCTGTCTTTGATTAGCGATTGTTTTGACAATTAATTCATGAATATCAGCATGTTCGAAAAGCGATTTGAATAATCGGTTGAACTCCCCATATAAAAGCCCTTCTTTCTGAAAACACACCTTATTAATGATTTGAGAGGCGGATTGTCCTTTATTAATTTGTTTTAAATAATGTGGAATGCCACCAAAAACCATGTATATATCAAGAATTTGCTGAAAGTTTAAAATAACTCCCCGACTCTTTAAAAACTTATGCACATCATTTAAGTTAAAAGGTCTTAAGGATATTACTTTTGTTAAACGATTATAAAGCCCTCCTTTTGCATTGATAAGATTATCCAACATCCATGAAGCAGCGGAACCACATGCTATCAATATAAAGTTAGATTTTTTACTCCAATAGGCATTCCAGAAATAATCGATTACCTGTAAAAGATTCCCTCTTTTTGAGGCTAACCAAGGAAGTTCATCTAGAAAAAAAATAATTTTTTTTGATTTATCCATTGCTTCGATCTGAGTATTTAAGAGGCTAAAGGCTTTTTTCCAATTACTTGGAGTTCGAAGAGGAAGAGACTTATGAAATTTTTCGGAAAATTTCATTATAAAATTCTCAAGTTGATCACTCTTCGTTCCATCTTTTTGCCCTGTAATCTCAAAATAAACTCCTTTTTCAGAGAAATATTCTCTTATTAAATGTGTTTTTCCCACACGCCTTCGCCCATAGATGGCTAAAAACTCTGCCTCTGATGAAGTAAAAACTTCTTTTAGGACTTTTATTTCTGGTTTTCTTCCGATTATTTTCTTTTCGCTCATAACCCCTCCCTAACATTTGGCCAAATATAACTATACTATAACTGGCCAAATCTATTTCTTCAACAACGATTTGGCCAAATATAATAAGTTATATTTGGCCAAATAAATTCTACCAATGAGATGCAGCATTTTTATTTTTTAAAAGATTTTTCTTTTTAACTTTTTTAAAATAAATAGTACTCTAACATTTATGGGAAATAATAAAGTTTATACATTCGATGAGTTTTTTGAATCCGGCCTCGAGGAGAGCATCTCTCCATTTCTAGAGAAAGCATCTCAAAAATGGTCAAAAAACCTGCCATTAAAAACTGCATTTTTCTGTCTCTTTTTACTTATTATTAGCTATGTAATAGTCTATACCAACCTAAACACAAACATAGCTTATCTACTACTTAGTTTTATCTACTTATTTGTGGGTGTACCTGCGCTTTTAGATGCACTAGAAGATCTTAAGAATTTTGAGATCAACATTAGTATTTTGATGACACTCGCTGGCTTTTTAGCAATTTTATTAAATAGCCCCTTAGAGGGAGCTCTACTTTTGATTTTATTTAAAATCTCAGATAGTTTAGAAAAAAGCATCTCATATAGAACTAAAAGCGCTATATTTAATTTAAATAAAATAGCTCCAACAAAAGCTTTTGTAGTAAATGAGGATAAATCTTTTTCAGAACGCTCTATTAAAGATATAGCTCTTAATACAAAAATTCTTATTAAAGCAGGAGAGATCGTTCCTTTAGATGGAAAAATAATAGAAGGGTACTCAGAGGTCAATCAAGTGCACCTAACTGGAGAGAGTATGCCAGTTGAAAAAAAAGTAAATGACCTTGTCTACGCTGGAACAATAAATATTGATGGAAGCTTGATAATTGAAGTGACGAAAACATCAGCAGATTCAACAATCTCTAGAATAATAAAACTAATAAATGAAGCAACAGATGCAAAACCAAAAATTCAAAGATGGCTTGATAAATTTGGAAAAATTTATTCTACTATAGTGATACTGCTTAGCTTTATTTTTGCGATAATTCTGCCTTTTATTTTCAATATTACCTATCTAGGAAAAGAAGGAGGTATTTATCGAGCTATTGCTTTTTTAATAGCCTCTTCTCCTTGCGCTTTGATAATTGGAGCGCCGCTTGCTTATCTAACGGCTATCTCTTCACTCGCAAAAAAAGGAATCCTGCTAAAAGGCGGGTTTATTTTAGATGCTATTAGAAAATGTAAAAACATAGCATTTGATAAAACAGGAACTCTGACAACTGGAGATTTTGTATTATCATCCTTTGAACAAGTTAAATTTGATCAAAAAACAGAAGAGTTCGATAGAGAAAAAGCCTTAGCAATAGCTGATAGTTTAGAGAGAAAGTCAACTCATCCAATAGCTCAGGCAATACATACAGCTGCCAAAGATATAGAGCATGATGCACGGATAATTGAGTTTAAATCAGATGCTGGATTTGGAATTCAAGGCGTATGTGAAATAGAGGATAAAAAATATAAAGTACATATTGGAAAACTCGAATATATCGAAAAGTTTTTAGAAAAAGAGCAAAAACTAGAAATTGAAAAAAAAGTTTCCAAAAAAGCTAAAACTCTAAGTTTTATGCTAATCGATAGTTTTTTATTTATTTTAACTTTTTCAGATGAAATCCGAGAAAACTCTTTTGGTTTAATAGAAACTTTAAAAAAATCAAAAAATTTAATAATGCTAACAGGAGATAATAGCTTTAATGCTAATTTCGTTGCTCAAAAACTCGGTATTGAAAATGTCTTTGCAAACCTAAAAGTTGAAGATAAACTAAAACATGCATCTGAGTTAGCTAAAAATGGTCTTGTTATGATTGGAGATGGAATAAATGACGCTCCATCACTATCTAGAGCAACGGTTGGAATATCACTTGGAAAAGTGGGTTCAGCAACCGCTATCGATGCTTCTGATGTGATTTTACTAAACGATGATATTTCTCTGATAAACTATCTTCTAAAAAAAGCTAGCTTTACCTCAAAAATAGCTAAGCAAAATCTTATTTTTGCTCTTCTTATCATAGTCTTGGCATCTATCCCCTCTTTATTGGGATTGATACCACTTTGGTTAGCAGTGAGCCTCCACGAAGGAAGCTCTGTTCTCGTAGGCCTTAACTGCTTACGCCTTATAAAAGACTGATTTATAGATACTTATAAATATTTTTAAGCAATCTAACGCTGAGATTGCTAAAAATATATCGATTATGATATGATGATTTTATGTATAAAAACTTTATGGAATGTTAAATTGAAAAAACTTTTTGTCAAAAAAAGATTTACCAAAGAAAACAAAGAATTAAAAATTCTATTAGGCTTAGTAGAGCTTTTCATAGAAACAAACGCTCCTATTGGATCTAATTCATTGAAAGAGAGCGGTTTCGATGACATGAGCTCCGCAACTATTAGAAACTACTTTGCACAGCTTGAAAAGAAAGGACTTTTAACACAGCCACATATTTCTGGGGGAAGAGTTCCTACAGCAAAAGCTTTTAAGATCTATGCAAATCACTGCCTATCAAATACTAAAATAGACAAACAAGATGATCTTCTTTTGCAAAAACATCTAAGTGAAGAGAAAAAGCAGATAACTGAGCATTTAAATTCATCTTTAGAACTTTTAAGCACCTTAACAAATTTAAGTATTTTTCAATCAGCTCCAAGATTTGATCAAGATTTTATAAATAATATCAAACTTATCTCTTTGGATACAAATAAAATTTTATGTGTAATAGTCACAGATTTTGGGTTAATAAAAACTGAAATTTTATATTCTAAATTAGATCTCGATGAAAAATCATTAAAGTTAGTAGAAGACTTTTTTTTATGGAGAATGAACAAAAAACAAAAACCGAATATTGAAAATCAAAATCTTTTTAAAGCGTCGCAACATCTATATAACGAGATAATGGTAAGATATATCGTTGGATATACAAACTTAAGCACAGGTGATATCTATAAAACAGGACTATCTAAACTACTATCATATCCTGAATTCAAAAACCCTATAGTACTCGCTGAAGCTCTATCTATTTTTGAGAATAAAGAGCAGATGCATAAAATTCTAAACAGCGCTATTAAAAACGATGCTATAACCTATTTCATTGCTGATGATTTAGAAAAATTTGGTCTTAAAATAAAAAACACAGCTTTAATTTGTATACCATATTACATCTCAAATATAGCAGTTGGCGCAATTGGTATCTTGTGTCCTTTAAGAGTAGATTACAAAAAGATTTTTTCTATTTTAAAAGTTTTTAGCAAATACTTATCAGATAATCTCACTAAAAATATCTATAAATTTAAGATAACTTTTAGAAAGACCTCTGATTATAAAAAAATTAATCAACACTCGATTCTTTTAGAAGACAAAAGCAAATAATTTAGGAGTTAAATAAATGTCAAAAAAAGATAAAAAAGATAAAAAAATAAAATTTCAAGATGAGATAAGTGAACTACAAAACAAATATCTACTTACTTTAGCTGAGCTTGAAAATACAAGAAAAAGAATGCAAAAAGAGAAAACAGAGTCTTTATCGTTTGCTATTGAAAATACAATCTCAGAATTTCTTCCTTTGATTGATAATTTTGAAAATGCTCTAAATTTTGCAAACGACTCATCTGAAGAGGTGAAAAATTGGGCGATGGGTTTTCAGATGCTCTTATCGCAGTTAAAAGATATTTTACATAACCACGGTATTGTCCCCTATCACTCAGTTGGCAACAACTTTGATCCTCACTACCATGATGCTGTAGAAATTATTGAATCAAATGAACACGAACCAGGCTCTATTATAGAAGAGCTTGCTAAAGGTTATAAAAGTGCTACTAGAGTAATTCGCCCAGCTAGGGTAAAAGTTACAAAACAAACCTTAGAAAAAAATCAAGATGTTGAGGATAAAAAAAATCAACCTCAGATAGATAAAAATGAAAATATAAGCGGATGTATAGAAGAAGAAAACTGCTGTAAAAATACAGAAGATGAAAACTCATGCGGATCGGAAAATGATCAAGATAAGGATTCAATGGATCAAGATCCACTGGACCAAGATCTAAAAAAATCTAAGGATGAAAATATAAAAATTAACAAATAAAAAAAAGAGGTATTACTATGAGCAAAAAAAGTAAAATAATAGGTATAGATTTAGGAACAACAAACTCTTGCGTTTCTATAATGGAGGGAGGCTCTCATAAAGTTATAGCAAACATAGAAGGAACAAGAACAACCCCTTCTATTATCTCTTATAAAGGTAAAGAAAGGCTAGTTGGAGTACCTGCTAAAAGACAAGCTGTTACAAACCCTGAAAAAACACTTTATTCAACAAAGCGTTTTATCGGAAGAAAATTTGATGAAGTTAAAGACGAGATACAAACTGTACCATATAAAGTTGTAAAAGATTCAAATGGAAACGCTGGTTTTGAAATCGATGGAAAAACTATAACTCCAGAAGAAGCAGCTGCTCAAATCTTAATAAAAATGAAAGAGACAGCAGAGAACTATCTCGGAGAAAAAGTTACAGAAGCAGTAATAACTGTTCCCGCTTACTTTAATGATTCTCAAAGACAATCAACAAAAGATGCTGGAAAAATAGCAGGACTTAATGTCAAAAGGATTATCCCAGAACCAACAGCTGCAGCACTAGCATATGGCCTAGATAAAAAACATGAACAAAAAATCGCTGTATATGATCTAGGTGGTGGTACATTTGATATTTCAATAATGGAGATCGGAGATGGTGTTTTTGAGGTATTATCTACGAATGGTGATACACATTTAGGTGGTGATGACTTTGACAATATCCTTATAAAATGGATATTAGAAGAGTTTAAAAAAGAAACCTCCATTGATTTATCTAAAGATCCAATGGCTCTTCAAAGGGTTAAAGATGCTGCTGAAAAAGCTAAAATAGAACTATCAGGAACCCAGTCTACAGAAATCAACCAACCATTTATCACAATGGATGCTACAGGCCCTAAACACTTATCTTTAACGCTAACTAGGGCAAAACTAGAGAGCTTATGTAATGATTTAATTGAGAGAACTAAAATTCCTTGTGAAAAAGCTTTAAAAGATGCCGGCCTATCAGCTAGCGATATCAATACAGTTCTATTAATTGGTGGTATGACAAGAATGCCATCTGTTAAAGATATGGTAAAAAATATCTTTGGAAAAGAGCCAGATCAAGGTATCAATCCAGATGAAGCAGTAGCTACAGGAGCTGCTATTCAAGGTGGTATATTAGGAGGAGATGTTAAAGATGTTCTATTATTAGACGTTGTACCATTAACTCTCGGTATTGAAACACTAGGTGGTGTTTTAACTCCTTTAATTGAAAGAAATACAACAATACCAACACAGAAAAAGCAAGTCTTTTCTACAGCATCAGATAATCAACCAGCTGTTACAATAGTTGTTATCCAAGGAGAAAGACCTATGGCTAAAGACAACAAAGAGATCGGTAGATTTGATTTAACAGACATCCCTCCAGCGCCAAGAGGCACACCACAAATCGAGGTATGTTTTGATTTAAACGCTGATGGAATATTAAGTGTATCTGCTAAAGACAAACAATCTGGTAAAGAGCAAAAAATCAGAATTGAAGCAAAATCAGGTCTATCTGATGATGATATCAAAGCTAAGGTAGCCGAAGCTGAACAGCATCAAGCAGAAGACAAAAAGAAAAAAGAAGAAA
>JAAKFN010000022.1 GCA_011065045.1 Candidatus Anoxychlamydiales bacterium | reverse complement strand
TGTCCAGATTCTGTGTAAGAACCAAAACCAGAAGAATCTGGCATCTTTATAAATTCATACTTTACTAAAGCATCTTTTACTTGAAGTGGCTCTGGAACAACCTCTTTTAAAGCATCCATATCGGTTTTATATGTGATTATTAGATATTCTCTATCAACAAACTTATATGGACCTTTTGAGTAGCTAGGCGATGTAATTGGCATCGCATAAGCATTTTTTAGAATCTCTTTTTCTTTCATTTTTATGCTCTTTACTTTTTATGCTCTTTATATAGTTCAAAGGTATGCTTAGCTATCATTATCTCTTCATCTGTAGGAATAACATAAACAAAAACTTTTGAAGTATCTTTGCTAATTTTTTCAGCCTTTTTTTTGCATTTATTATTTTTATCTAAATCTAGATCTACACCAAGCCAAGAGATTTTTTTTGCGACCATTTCTCTGATTTCTTTAGAGTTCTCTCCAATGCCACCTGTAAAAACAAACCCATCTAAACCTTGAAGCTCAGCTGCTAAAGAACCAGTAAACAACATTATTCTATGCACAAATATATCAATAGCTAGTTTAGCTCTAGGATCGCTGCTTTCTATTAACTTTGCCATATCTGCACTAATACCAGAGACTCCGAGTAGCCCAGATTCTTTGTAAAATAGCTTTTGGATCTCATCTGCAGTCCATCCAAGCTGATCCATCAAATATACCCCTAAATATGGATCAACATCGCCTGGCCTAGTTGCCATTGGAAGCCCTCCCATTGAAGTGAGACCGATAGAAGTTGCTAAACTTTTTAGATTTTCAATTGCGCACATGGTGGATCCGCTTCCCAAATGAGCTACAATTATTTTCTTATTAGCATCTTTTTCATCTAAATACTTTGGTAGCTCTGATGCTATATATTCATATGATAATCCATGAAACCCATATCTTCTAATACCTTGCTTTGTTAAGGATTCTGGAAGCGCATAGCTTTGAGAGATTTTATCGCAAGTCGAGTGAAAAGCAGAATCAAAAGTAGCGACTTGAAAAAGATCTTTAAATTCCTCTTTAAAAAAGAGATAACCATTTAAGTTATATGGTTGATGCAAGGGAGAGAATGGAATTAAAGTTTTTAGATATTCAAGAGCTTTATCATCAAAAACAACTGATTTTTCAAAGCTTCCACCATGAACAACTCTATGCCCTGCTGCAATAATTTTTATATTATTTTTACGAGCCCAGGCTAAAATAAAGTGTAGAACCAACCTAATATAGTTTTTTGACTCTCCAACGAGTTTTAAATCTTCATCAATCTCTGTATCAGAGTTTACTTTAGTTATTTTTATATGTGGTTTTGTTAAAAGATTGGAAACTGAACCTAAATACTCTCTTTTCATCTCACCGGATGATATAGAAAAAATCGAAAATTTTATAGAAGAAGAGCCTGTATTTAAAACGATTAAACTATCCATTTTATCTCTCTATCGCCATAGCGATTCCCATGCCGCCGCCAATACATAAAGAAGCGAGGCCCTTTTTAGAATCTCTTTTTATC
Source organism: Candidatus Anoxychlamydiales bacterium (assembly GCA_011065045.1). GTDB lineage: Bacteria > Chlamydiota > Chlamydiia > Chlamydiales > SM23-39 > JAAKFX01. Next base: position 17,759 of record JAAKFN010000022.1, on the reverse strand, counting down.
ATTTCAAAAAGAAGGGTTATTAAAATTCTAGCGCCAGAGGCCCCTATTGGATGACCGAGTGCTATCGCTCCTCCATTTACGTTTACAATATTAGGATCAAAACCCAGCTCTTTATTTATTGCAATTGAAGGTGCTGCAAAAGCTTCATTAATCTCTAGCAGATCTAAATCTTTAATTTTCCATTTAGCTTTTTCTAAACATTTCTTTATCGTTGTAATTGGACCTATTCCCATGTATTTAGGATCTACGCCTAAACTTGCAAAAGCTTTAATCTTTGCAAGAGGTTTTAATCCAAGCTCTTTTGCTTTTTTTGCGCTCATTAAAATCACTATAGCTGCTGCATCATTTAAACCAGATGAATTCCCAGCTGAGACGGTTCCTCCATCTTTAAAAGCTGTAGGGAGTTTTGCAAGCCCTTCTTCTGTAGTATCAAATCTTGGATACTCATCAGTATCAAAAACAATAGGATCTTTTTTTCTTTGAGGCACTTTTATAGGAACTATCTCCTCTTTAAATCGACCTTCTTCAATTGCTTTTTTAGCTCTCATTTGAGACTGGTAAGAAAAAGAGTCTTGCTCTTTTCTCGAAATACTATATTTTTCAGCAACATTCTCTGCAGTTATTCCCATGTGATAACGATTAAAAGCATCGAAAAGGCCATCTTTGATCATTGTATCTGTAAGCTTCCAATCTCCCATACGTTTGCCTTTGCGAGAACCTAAAAGAACATGGGGAGATAAAGACATGCTTTCTTGCCCGCCAGCAATTATAACATCAGCATTTCCAAGTAAAATTTCATTAGCGCCAAGCTCTATAGCTTTAAGTCCAGATCCACATACTTTGTTAAGAGTATATGCTGGAACATTTGGAGACAGGCCTGCCTCTATTGAAGTTTGACGAGCTGGATTTTGCCCAACGCCTGCTGTTAAAACTTGTCCTAAAATCACTTCATCTATGGTATTTGGATCTATTTTTATTTTGTTTAATAACTCTTTGATAACCCTTGAGCCTAAAGTTGAAGCTGGAATATCTTTTAGGGTTCCTAAAAACTTACCTATCGCAGTTCTGCCTGCTGCTACAATTACAACTTCATCCATTTTTTATCTCACTTGTTTTGAATGTTTTCATGATATAGTTTAGCAAATACACATGAGAGAGCTCTTTCTTTCGCTAGAGTATTTCTGCTATTTATTAAAATAGGTACTTGAGCGCCAAGGGCTAAACTCCCACACTCAGCTTTTGAAAAAAGCTCTAATTGTTTTACAGCAATATTGCTAGCATCGAGATTTGGGAAAAGAGCAATATCGACATCTCCGGATACTTTAGATGCAAAATTTTTATCATCTGCAATTTTTTTAGAAAATGCAATATCAAAAGAGAGAGGCCCTTCTACAATAGCATCCTTAAAAACCCCCTCTTTAGCCATGTCTACAAGAGCTTTAGCGTCTATTGTTGATAAAATCCCTTCATTTACCTTTTCAATACATGATAAAATTGCAATTTTTGGTTTTTCAATACCAATCGCTCTAGCTACATCTATAGCATTTAACAAAATATGAGTTTTTGTTTTAAGATCTGGTAAAATGTTGATCCCCACATCTGTATAAATTAAAGGTTTTTTATAAAAAGGTGTATCGCAAATATAGCAGTTACTCATCCTTCTATTTCCTCTAATTCCTGTATCTTTAGAAAGCACCGCCTTTAAAAGTATACTAGTATCAAGAGAGCCTTTTAAAAGGGCTTTTACTCTATTTTCTTTAACAAGTTCAACAGCTGTTTTTGCAGACTCTTTCATATCTAAAACATCTATAACTTCATACTTAGATAAATCTTTACCTATTTTTTTAGCGATATTTTCTAACTCTTTTTTAGGTCCAATGATAATTGGATCGACAAGTCCCATTTCATGAGCTAAAATTGCTCCTTCTAAAGCCTCTTCATTTAAAGGGTAAACAGCTGCAATTGGTAATTTTTTTGAGATTTTTAAAGCTCTTTCAATAAATTTCTGATTTTTTTCTTGGAATTTTTCTAACATTCTTAATCTTCCTTAAAGAGTTCTTTTTTCATCTTCTTTTAATCGTCATTAAAAAAGATAAAAATAAAATTGTCAAAGAAATTCTACTATATTTATGCTATTTTAAAACTGATATGTAAAGCAAAGATAATTAAAGCTTTAAGCTTAACCTAATGACCGGATGATCTTTTATTTTCTCAAAAGAAAATCCAAAAGATTTACAAAGGTTTTTGATAGCTGTATTATCTTCTAACATCTGAGATACTAAATATTCTCTTTTTTCTTCCTTTGCTATTTTTATAATATTATCTAGCAGCTTTTTCCCAAGCCCTTTTTTATGATATTTATCTTTTACAAGAAGTGAGAAAAACCCATCTTTAGAGTTTTTCAATTTAGTGAATCTACCTATCGCTATAATTTCATCACTATCTTTTAGCTGAGCTACTAAAGTTATCTCTCTATCATAATCTATAAAACACATTCTAATTAGTCTTTCATGTGCAACTAATTCATCGTAGTGAAGAGATTTGAAATACTCTTCTTTTAAAGATTTTTCAGAAACATCTTTATAGAATTCTCTCATAAGCGGTTCATCATCAGGATGTATCGGCCTAATGACAATTGGAGTTTCATCTTTTAATTTATTATCCTGAACTAAATGAAGAGGATACGGTTTAATTGAAAGTTTTGGATATATTTCTTGTTTTTCATGAAGTATTATTCTTGCATCTAAAGCTATAATCCCATTCTCTGTTGCTAAAAGAGGATTAATATCACACTCTTTTATCTCTGGGTATTGAGTAATGAGTGAGCTAAAATCAACTACAATTTTCTCTAATTTCTCTAAATCTACAGCTTTTTTACCCCTAACGCCTTTTAAAGCTTGAAAAATTTTTGTTCTCTCAATCAATCTTTTTGCAAGGGTAATTGTAAGTGGAGGAAGGGCTATTGCTTTATCTTTATATACTTCTACGAGCTCACCTCCTGTTCCAAAAAGCATAATCGGTCCAAAATCTGAATCAACAGTGCTTCCAAGAATCAATTCATATCCATCTAGAAGAACCATCTTTTGAACTGTTACGCCATCAAAATATTTTTCTTTCCCGAGATCTTTTAAAGACTTTTGAATCTCAATAAAGGCATCTTTCACTTCACTTTCATTGTGTAAATTGAGCTTGACTCCTCCAACATCTGTTTTATGAGTAATTTCTTTAGAAAATACTTTTAAAACAACTGGATATCCTATTTTTTTAGAAAATTCAATCGTCTCATTTAGATCTTTTGCAATAAATGTCTCAACTATAGGAATATCAAAGGCTTTTAAGATGTTTTTTGACTCAAACTCATCTAAAATAACTCTATTTTCATCTCTTGCTTTTTTTATAACCTCTGTTATTACATCAACTCTCTTTTTGATCTCTTTTTGAGTTGCTATTTTACTTTGAATTTTAGCTGTTTCATAAATACCAATCATATTATAACAATATGACCACATATACCCAAAAGATCTACAAGCTTGATCTGGAAATTCAAAATCAGGAATGTTACTAGATGCTAAAATATTCCTTCCATCTTCTACAGATTTAGCTCCCATCCAAGCTGCGAAAATAGGTCTGCCTATATCTGAAAATTCTTTAATTTTATTAGCAACTAAAGTAGCGTCTGTCATAAATTGAGGAGTTAAAATAACCAAGATTCCTTCTACATTGTCATCTTCAATCAACACTTTTAGAGTCTTATAATAAAGATCTGCAGTAGCATCTCCTAAAATATCGATCGGATTATTATGAGACCAAGCAGCTGGTAAAAACTCATCTAATTTTTCATATGTACTATCCTGAAGAGTCGCTATTTTCGCTCCATGAATTATTAAACTATCAGTTGCTATAACAGCTGGACCTCCAGCATTTGTTACTATCGCAAAATTAGGTCCCTTGGGAATTGGTTGTTTTGATAAAATCTCATTCATACTAAATAGATCATTAATAGTATTAACTCTTAAAATCCCTACCCTTTTTAAAGCCGCATCCAATACCTCATCACTGCCAGCTAGAGCTCCTGTATGTGACATTGCTGCATGCGCTGACTCTTTAGTTCTTCCAGCTTTAATTAAAATAATCGGCTTGGTTAGAGCTACCTCTCTAGCTGCAGATAAAAAGGATCTTGGATCTGAAATATTTTCCATATACATCAAAATACTTTTGGTATTTGGATCATCTCCAAAATAGTTAATCAAATCTCCAAAATCCACATCGATCATCGAGCCTATAGATACAAATGCGCTAAATCCTATCTCTTCTTTTAAGCTCCAATCTAATACTGCAGTCCCTAACGCTCCAGATTGAGAAATAAAAGCAATATTCCCGCTCTTTGGCATATCTTTTGCAAAAGTAGCATTAAGATTTAAACTTGGATTCATGATTCCTAAACAATTGGGCCCAATAATTCTTATCTTTTTTTTCTTTTGAAGGATTTGATCTTCTAGTTTTTTTCCACTCTCGCCAAGTTCTTTAAATCCTGCTGATATTATAATAGCTGCTGATACATTTTTTGCTTCTAACTCATCTATAATACCCGGAACCGTTTTAGATGGAGTTGCTATAATTGCTAAATCAATTTTTTTATCTATCTTATCGATACTAGGATATGCTTTTTGCCCTAAGATACTTTCTCTTTTAGGGTTAACTAAAAAAACTTCTCCTTGAAAAGATGAGTTTACTAAATTTTCTACTAGAGTTTTTCCAACACTATTTTCTTTATCAGTCGCTCCAATTATTGCAATAGTCTTGGGATTAAAAATATAATCTAAATTATTGTGCTCTTTATATAAAATGTTTAAAGAAGGATCAAATTTATACTCTTTCATCTCTATATTCCTCAATAATTGGATATATATTATGTAAAAGCTTAAGTAAACTATTTTTTGATGAATTTTAATCTAGATATTTTTATTTAGCTATTTTTTAAAGCTTTATCTATTTGATCTTTTGATATTGAGCCAGTTCTTAATATCTTATATGGCTTATCTACTAAAGAAATAATAGTAGATGGAATTTTAAGTGAGCATTCTCCCGTATCGATAATAGCTGGTATCTTATTAAAAAAAGCATCTATAACCATCTTCGCGCTAACAGGGCTTTTTTGATTAGATATATTAGCAGAGGTTCCAACTATTGGAGATCCCAATAGATTGATCAGTTTTTGAGTATAATAATTATCAGGCATTCTAAGAGCTATCGTTGAATCTGAAGATATTAAAGATGAAATCTCAGGGTTTTTCTTTAAAATGATTGTTAGTGGGCCTGGAAAAAATCTACTTGCTAAAGTATAAAAATCATTTGGAATCTCAATAGCTACCCTTTTTACATCTTCAATTGAACCTAAATGAACAATCAATGCTTTATTTTTATCTCTTTTTTTCAAAGCATATATTTTTTTGATAGCTTCTTCTTTAAACATATGAGCGCCAAGGCCATAGACAGTCTCTGTTGGAAAAGCTATCACTTGAGATTCACTTAAGTAACCTGCAATATTTTTTAAATTTTGCTCACATAGATCTTTTTTTGAAAAAACTTTGGTATTCATCTTCATTTCTTGAAATTTTACTACTATTTTACACTAAAATTTCAATCTTTTGAATATATAAAATAAAATTGCTTGTTGAGAAAAAATTTGAAATAGGATATCCCTCTATTTATAGGATTTAAAAAAATCACAATCTTATGCAAAACTATTATAATAGCAAAATTTTTAGAAAAAGTTTATCTAAGAAGCTACTTACTTTTTTCTTTTCAATTATATTAAATTTGTTTACATCTATCACAAAGGAGAAAATCTTATGAAAACAACCGCTTATATTTCATTTATCTATGGATTAATTGTAATCTTAAGTGGAATTATGGCTTTTAGATTTACTGGCTCTTATACACCTCTTGTAGTTGAAGTGTTTCTTGGCATCGTAATTCTTGCAAATGTTTTTTTTATGGTGATGGAAAAAAAACCATCTTTTTATGTTCTTTTAGTTTTATCTTTCTTACTTGCAATATTTTACGGATATAATTTTTCTCAGACCCATCAATTTTTTCAAGGACTTTTAACAGGTGTTAGTTTTTTTATTTTTATGTATGTACTCTTAAAGATTTTTAAAATTTTTGGAGCAGAATAAAAAAAAACCGAGCTCGACCTAGCGGTCTTGCTCGATTCTTTTATTAAAACTTTAAATCAAAGACTTAAGCTTTTGCTTTTTTTCTTCTTCTTTTAGCTGGTTTTTTAGCAGCTTTTCTTTTAGTAGTTTTTTTAGCTGTTTTTTTAGCAGCTTTTCTTTTAGCTGGTTTTTTAGCAGTTTTTCTTTTAGCTGGTTTTTTAGCCGCTTTTCTTTTAGCTGGTTTTTTAGCTACTTTTCTCTTAGCTGTTTTTCTTTTTTTTCTTTTTAACATAATGTCCTCTCCTTGTAGTGTATTTATTCTATGTAAAATAACATATAGGTAAATACCCAATTTATTTTATTTACCTCTTATACTTCTAAATATAATAAATTATATATAAAAAACAAATAATTTTTATTATTTTTTAAAACTAAATAATTACAGAATTAATAAATAGCCTTTATAAATGTTTCTCGAGGCTTTTTTTTCAAAAAAAAAATTTAAAAAAAAATTTAATTATTTAGTTTTTTTGTAATAATTTACGAAAATTATTAAATATTGTTCTTTTTCAAGCAATTTAACTTTTAAACACTCATTAATTATAAAATGAGTAATATTAAGTTATCTTAATCTGATATTGAATGTCTAAGATTTTAAAAATTAGATATTTAAAGAAATGAAAAGGGTTCTTTAAAAGCAATAATTGATTTTAAAGAACCCAAAAAGGATTAGATTACTATTTTTTCTTACCAAAGCAGCAGAAGCATTTCCATCTGAACAATGCATAAAAAGCGCTTACTCCAATCAAGAAGTAGATTACTTTGTCAATCCAAAGTCTTCCAAATATATAATCTATGATGTTGAAATCTATAACACCCCAAAATCCCCAGTTAATTCCACCAATAATTAGTAAAATTAATACAAACACATCTATTTTTTTCATAATACATTCCTTAAAATTAGAAGTTCCTCACACTTTATTAACTCTCAAATATCAAATTATTAATCAAGTGTTTTTTTTATTTAATTATTAAAAACTACTGAATATCAGAAACTTATTGATTTTATTTTTTTTTTGCTTTTAACTAATTATTGAATAAAGCAAAGATCAAATTAAATGAATCGACCACTTTCAGATTTATTAAGACCATCTACATTCGATGAAGTTTTTGGACATGAAAAGGCTGTTTTTTGGCTAAAAAAAGTGATTATTTCAAAAAAACCTCTCTCAATTTTATTTTTTGGGCCTGCAGGCTCTGGAAAAACCACCTTAGCTAAACTCTACGCAAAAGCCTTCAATGCGAATTTCATTAAGATGAGCGGAGTCTTCGGATCAACAACTGAGATAAAAAAAATAGCCCTAAATGCCCAGAAAAACCCTCTTTTTAATATCCCAACAATTTTATTTGTTGATGAAATCCACAGATTTAATAAAGCTCAGCAAGATTCATTTTTGCCATTTATCGAAGATGGAACGATAACTCTAATTGGTGCTACAACTGAAAATCCATCCTTTTCCTTGAACAATGCTCTCATTTCTAGATTTAGAGTAATTGAGTTAACTGCACTTGATATTAAAGACTTAAGCAAAATTCTAACAAACTATGAGAAAAAACATGGATCTCTAAAATTAACTCCTCGAGCAAAAGAATTTCTTTTAGAAGAGGCTTTAGGAGATGCTCGGCATCTACTCAATATGATTGAAAATCTCGAAAATCTAAAAGGAAATAATAAAAATGACTTAGATGAAATTGTAAAATTTATGCAAAAAAAACCCTCAAATTATGATAAAGCATCAGATATTCATTATAATTTGATATCTGCTTTGCATAAATCGATTAGAGGATCAGACGTAGATGCAGCATTGTATTGGCTATCTAGGATGTTAAACGGCAAGGAAGACCCTCTCTACATCACAAGAAGACTCATTCGGATCAGCTTAGAAGATATTTCTCTTGCAGATGTGAATGCTTTAAAAATAGCCAATCTAGCAGATGAAACTTACAGAAGGCTTGGCTCTCCTGAAGGAGAGCTTGCTATCGCTGAAGCTACTATCTATCTAGCTTTAGCTCCTAAAAGCAACAAGGTATATGAAGCTTTTAAAAGAGCTCAGAAGCTTGCTGAAAAAACCTCTCAGCTCTCTCCTCCCAAACACATATTAAACGCTCCAACAAAACTTATGAAAGATCTTGGTTATTCAAAAGGCTACAAGTATGACCATGATGAAAAAGATAGCTTTTCAGCTCAAAATTACTTCCCTGAAAATCTTCCTAAAGAGCAGCTTTATTTCCCAAAAGACATCGGTTTTGAAAAAGAAATGAAAAAAAGATATGTATATTTTGACAAATTAAGGAAATTAAAATCGAATAGTTAATTTTTTTCTTTAAAATAACTTTAAATTATAACTTGATTCTAAACATCAATTTAACTTATATTGCATCTAAGTACTAGCTCAAATATTAAATATGCAAGAAATAACACAGATTCGTAAAAATAAGATTTCTCTTTTAGACTATGATTATAAACAAGATATAGAAAATAGAGTAATGCTATCTAAACTCACAGAGCTTGAGCTAAGCGTTTTAGAGGAGATCTTATTTAGTTCTATTAAAACCTCTCTGAGCAGACTATCTAAAGATTTAGAGACACCAGAAAAAAAACTTCTGCCTGTTTTAGAAAAGTTTGAAAAAACAAATCTTTTAAAAATTGATGGCCAAATCATCAATATCGATAAAAAGATGCGTAAATATTTTGAATTTGAATATCAGAGATTTGAAGAAAACTTTAAACCTGATCTTTTGTTTATAAATAATCTTTTACACAAAATCCCAATCCATATTTTACCAATTTGGTATTCAATTCCGAAATCTTCTAACAATATTTTTGCATCTATTATTGATAGATATCTTCTAACTCCCCAAATGTTTCAAAGGCATTTAGAAAATATTGAATGTGAAAACTCAACATTTTTAGGTATTGTAGAAGAAGTATATAATTCTGAAAATTTTGAAGTAACATCTTCTTATCTTCAAAAAAAATACTCTTTAGAAAAAGAAACCTATTTAGAGATTATCCTCTTTTTAGAGTTTAATCTTTTGTGCTTTCAGTCTTATAAAAAAACCAAGAATGGATACGTTGAGATAATAACTCCCTTCCATGAATATAAAGATTATCTTCAATATCTAAATACGACTAAAATCTTAAGCATAAAAGATACAAAAAAGTTAATTCGTAAAAGAAAAAGTCCTTTTGGATTTGTAGAAGATTTGAGCTCTATTTTAAAAATGGCAAAAAAACCTATATCCAAAAATACAGTAGAAAAAAACATCAAAACTGAACTCTCAATTAAAGATACAGATATAATAGTTTCAAAATCTTACATAGACTCTATTATTAATAAATTATTAAAAATTGAGTTTTTATCCGAAAAAAAAGATCTTCTTCAAATTACAACCTCTGGAAAAAAATGGTTAGATTTCAATTTAGAAAACAAAGCTCTGCATCTTTATTACCATACTTTAAATACTCTTGAAGAAGAAGACTCTTTCAAACATTTAATAAATGAAAAATCTATAAGAGAAGCTGAAAAAAGTATAACAAGGGCTTTAGATGCTTCTTGGGTATATTTCGATGATTTTGCAAAAGGTATTATAGCTGCTATTACAGATGAGCATCTTGTTAAAATTATACACTCTGGAAAAGCTTATAAATACTCAATTGGATCTTATAGCAAAGAAGAGATCTTATTTATTAAAAAAGTTATTTTTGAAAGACTTTTTGAAGCAGGCTTTGTATCTATTGGCTCTTTAAACGCACAAGATTGTTTTTCAGTAACAAAGCTAGGTAAAAAGCTTTTTGAAATTACTTAGAGGTTTTTTTGAAAGATTTAGTATCTAATAGAAAAGCTTTTCATGACTATGAAATCTTAGAGACTTACGAAGCTGGAATCGCGCTACTCGGCTCTGAAATCAAATCTCTAAGAGATCATTCAGGTTCACTTCAAAATTCTTATGTAGATATAAAAGCTGATGAGCTTTGGCTTGTAAATTGCTATATTGCTCCTTATAAATTTGCTACAACTACTGCACATAAAGATAGAAGAAGAAGAAAACTTTTGATGCACAAAAGAGAGATTTTAAAAATACAAAGGCAGACTCGTGAAAAAGGAACCGCCTTGATTCCGATTTCTATATATTTAAAAAAATCTAGGGCCAAAGTAAAAATAGCAGTTGCTAGAGGTAAAAAAGCTTACGATAAAAGAGCAAAGCTCAAAGAAAAGGCTCAAAAAAAAGAAATTCGAAATATTGAATAATAACCGCTAGTAATCCATCTCCTTGCAAAAAAAAGGTCTTCTTTCCAGAAAAAGATAAATCTTTTAAAATAGATTTTTTATAAAAAAAAAGGATGAAAATATATGAGTACTTTATCAGATATTAGCTCAACCAATAGCCCCGTATACGCTCCTTTAACTCCCCTTATTGCTGATGCTGAAAAAGCAAAAGTATCAGCTAATTTAGTAGATCAAAAATTTAAAATTTTCAATTTAACTACAGCTAAAAATTTAGCTATTAAAGTAGTTAAAATTGCCGTGATTATATTAGCTACTTCTGCCATTTTGCATCTACTTTCTATAGGAATGATACAAGCATCTACTCTCTTATCCACTAAATTAGTTTCGTATCCTCTTTCAAAGCTATCTGGTATATTGATGCAAGCTGGCCTGAAAACACAAAAACTTGCAGAAGTTTTATTTTTAAGTGTCTCCGTCCCCACTTATATGATTTTTTATAAGTTCCCGAAATATCTAATACAGAAAATTCCAGCATTAATTAATGCTCTTAACACATACATATCAAAATTTATTGATTTTGCAATGAAACATGTTATCAAACCTCTGATAAATCAAATCACTAAAGTTATTGATTTTTTTAAACCTCATATTATTTCTCTAATCAATAAAATATATAAAGCTATCAATTTTATTGGAGAAAAAATTATTAAACCGCTTCTAACCTGGACTTGGAAAGTAATCTCAAAAGTAACGTCTACTATATACAATAAAGTGATCCACCCGCTTTTTGAGCTCACAAAAAATGGCTTGATTTGGACTCGCAACAATATTATTAAACCATTTGCAAGATGGAGCTATAGAGTAATCTCAACAGCTCTATCTAACCTATATAATAAAGTGATCTACCCTCTTTTAAAGCTTACTAAAGATAGTTTTATTTGGATTGGCAAAAACATCGTTGAACCCTTTACAAAATGGAGCTTTAAGATAGCATCAAACGCTTTATCCTCCATATATAGAAAAGTTATCTATCCTCCTTTAAAGCTTACAAAAGATTGTTTTGTTTGGATTGGAAGTAGCATTATTAAACCACTTGCAAAATGGAGCTTTAAAATAACTTCTAAAGCATGCTCAAGTATATATAGAAATCTTATCCACCCAGTTGCACATAAATGTTTTTTAGTCTTGAATTATATAGCTCAAAAAACAGCTAAATTCTCAACCTTTTTATACAATAAAACAATTGAACCTTTAGTGACTTTTACGATTGAGAACATCCAGAAAATTATTAAAAAAATTGTAGAAGCCACAAGTAGAATAATAAGCATTGCAACAATGAAAATTTAAAAAAAACAATTTTTATTCGAACAAATTTATGAAATTTGAGCGGATATAATTTAAGTGAAGAATTGAGAGTGTTTTTTTAGATTCTTCTTGACATAACTAAAAAAAATGACGTATCTTTTAATATTAATATAAATGAATACATAAGGAACTTATCCATGAAAGTTGTAATATCAAAAAATGAACTTACTCAACTAATTGGGAAAATTCAAAATATCGTAGCTAACAAGCCCGCTATTCCCGTTTTATCCAATGTCTTAATAGAAGCTAGAGATGGTCAACTATATTTGAAAGCGACTGATTTAACAACGAGTATGCTATGTTTTTCTGAAGCTAAAGTTATAGAAGAAGGAGCAATTGCTCTACCTGCAAAAAGATTTTTTCATCTGATAAAAGAACTAACTTCACCACAAATTAAAATAACATGTCCAAGCGCAGATGTAGCAGAGATAACTTCTGTATCTTCTCATTTCAAAATCAACGGTATGGTAAAATCAGAATTTCCATCTCTTCCAGATATTACTAAAGCTACTCAAATTTCTATTTCCTCAACCACTCTAAAAGAGATGCTATATAGAACATATTTCTCAGCAGCAAGAGAAGATTCTAGATTTGTATTAAATGGCATCTACATGAAAGTGGATAAAAAAATAGCATCTTTTATATCTACTGATGGAAAAAGACTCTCTAAAATGTTTACAAATATAGATATTGATCCATCCTTTCAAGGATCTTATATATTACCTTTAAAAGCAGTTGAAGAAATGGTTAAATTACTCTCTGATGATGAACAATTAGTAAATCTATCTTTAATGCATGATAAAGTGTTTTTAGAAAGCTCGAACCTTACCCTTATAACAAAACTTCTATCTGGAGAGTATCCTGATGTTGAAAAAGTAATACCCACAAATACAACTACTACAATGACTCTTCATAGAGAAGAGCTAATTACACTACTTAGACAAGTATCACTATTTACTCCAGATAGCTCTGGATCTGTTAGATTTATCTTTGATCAAGGACAGTTGCAGCTTACAGCTCTGAGCTCCGATATTGGAGAGGGAACAGTTTCAATGCCAGTTGATTATTCAAAAGAAAAACTAGAAGTTGCATTCAATCCCTTTTATTTTATGGATATTTTGAGACATTCTAAAGACGAGACTATCAACTTTTCTATTCAAGATGCTTATAACCCAGGAATGATAACAGATTCTACATCTGCGACTTTTGTTATCATGCCAATGAGATTAAACGATCTCAAAACTGATAGCGAAGCTGATGTTTCTCAAAACCCTCAGTTTGCGTAATTTTAGAAATTACTCTAATTTTACAATTAATTTCTCTGATAGTATCAACGTTATATGCGGACAAAATGCTATTGGAAAAACCAACCTAATAGAAGCTATTAATCTAATTTCTACAGGAAAATCATTTAGAACCCTAAATTTAAAAGAGCTTATAAAACACGGGACAAACTTTTTTTTTATAGAAGCTGAGATAATTACAAATAATCTCTCTCAAATAATTAAAATATACTACGATGGAACTACAAAAAAAATAACTCACAATGCAAATTCTTATCCTTCTTTTACCTCTCTTTTAGGAATTTTGCCATCAACCCTCCACTCGCCTGACGATCTAAACTTAATTAAAGGCAAACCAACTTCTAGACGTAAATTTTTAAATCTATATCTAGCTCAAGAAGATCCTTTATATGTTCATCACTATTTTCGATTTACAAAAGCTTTAAAACAGAGAAACCATCTTTTAAAAAGCAAAAAATCTCATCTATTAAAACCTTTTAATATTGAGCTCGCAAAATCAGCAGCTTATCTAACAATGAAACGAAACTCTTTTTTAAAAACTCTTCAAAAACCATTAAAAGAAACTCTAAAAAACCTATCAGATGTTTTGGAAAAACCTAAAATTTATTATCTATCATCTATTAAAGATGAAAAAGACTTAGAAAAAACAAATCTCTCATATTTAAAGACTCTAGAGCAAAATCAAAAAAAGGATCTAGATTTTAAAACAACTCTAATTGGCCCACATAGAGATGATTTTTCTATTAATTTTTCAGGGAAATCAGCGAAAAGCTTTGCAAGTGAAGGACAGAAAAAAATGCTATTATATGCTATTCGTTTTGCCGAGTGGGAGCTACTACATTCTAAGTACGAAGTGAATCCTCTTTTTTTAATAGATGATTTCGATGCTCACTTAGATGAAAAACATAAAAAAAATCTTAAGCAAGCTTTAAAAAAATTCTCTCAGGTTTTTATCACTATGCCAAAGCCTCACGAGAATTTTGAAAATGCTCATTTTATTAATTTGGAAGATCAAAATATTTAATTTTGATCTTTATTTAAAAATTTATAAAAACTCAACTTTTCATGGTCTCAAATTGAGACCAAAGAAATCTTCTTTATTCTTGATTTAGAGTTATTTAAGATAAATATCTATTTTGCCTAGAATGAAATTATTGCAAAAATTTCAAATATTCTTTTCCAATATCGAAATCAACTTCTCTTTTAGCAAACAAATCTAAAAACTTATTTGCTAAAACTTTACCTAGTTGAACACCTTCTTGATCAAATGAATTGATATCCCAAATAAATCCCTGAAAAGCTACTTTGTTCTCAAAATATGAGAGAAGAGCTCCAAGAGTGTATGAATCTAACTCATTTGCTAATAAAATATGATTTGGCCTATTTCCTGAAAAGTTTTTGTTTGGATTTTTATTTTTTTCACCTTTAGCTAAAGCTATACTTTGAGCAAACATATTAGATAATAGTTTTTCTTGAGAGAGAGTTTCTTTTACTTTTAGATCCTTTTGATATTGGGATTTTTTAAATCCTATAAACTCTATTGGAATTATATCAGTTCCTTGATGAAGCAATTGAAAAAATGAGTGCTGAGCATTTGTTCCGATATCTCCAAAAATTATAGGGCCTGATTTATATGTGAGCTTTTCACAATTTTTATCGATAGATTTACCATTTGATTCCATATCTAGTTGCTGAAGATGCAAAGGAAAATATAAAAGAGCTTGAGAATATGGGATGATAGCTTCTGTTGAATAGCCTAAAAAGTTTCTATTCCAAATCCCTAAAAGAGCAGAAAACAGAGGTAAATTATTTTGATCATCTTTTAGAGCTACTTTATCCATGTAAGATGCGCCCTTTAGAAAATCTTTAAAAGTATTAATTCCAAAACAAAATCCAAACAGAACTCCTCCTACCATAGAAGAGACTGAATATCTACCACCAACGTAATCCCAAATATAAAAAGATTCTAGATATTTAGATGGATCATCCATAGGCGATCCTTTTCCAGTAACAGAGGCCATATGATCTTTAGGATTTAAACCTTTTTCATTTAGCTTATCTTTTACTATTTCTTCATTGGTTAAAGTCTCTAGAGTGGTCCCTGATTTTGAAACTGATACAAAAAGTGTTTTTGAAAGATCAATACTATCTAAGATTTGAAAACTATCATCTGGATCGACATTCGAGATAAAATAAAATTTTCTGTTTTTTAAAGAGTATTTTTTTAAAGCTTGAGCAGTAGCTTTAGGCCCTAGAAAAGATCCTCCGATTCCAATTTGAACAATATTTTCAAATTTATTATCTAAGTTGATTTTCTCTAAAAATTTCTCTAATTTCTCTAGTTCTTTATATGCTAATGAGCTTGCCTCTTTTGCTTCTTTCGACT
This sequence comes from Candidatus Anoxychlamydiales bacterium, assembly GCA_011065045.1. GTDB lineage: Bacteria > Chlamydiota > Chlamydiia > Chlamydiales > SM23-39 > JAAKFX01. The sequence continues at coordinate 2,254 of JAAKFN010000022.1, read as the reverse complement.
CATTTTTATTTTCAAAAAAATCTCTCATAGCAGTATGTAAAACACTTCTATCCTCTGATTCACATCCATTTAGAGTATTTAGGATTTTACCATCTTGCATATCTTTCATTTTCGAAATTGCATTAGCATCTTTTGAAAGTTCAAAAAGAGAGTCAATTACATCTTTAGTAACCCTCTCTGTTGCATAAAGAAGTCTCAAATCAAGACTCGCTGTTTGCATTTGTTTGATTCTATCGAGAGTAAATATATCTTTATCCGTTAAATCAATTGGATCTTTTGCTAGTTTTTTTAACTTTTCATAGCTCGTTAGTTTTGTGAACATTATTTACCTCTTTTTATAAAAAATGACACATCTACATTCTTTAGACAAGCAAATTTTAAATATTTTAATAAAAAAGAATTTTTGAATTGCTCTAAAGGCTTATTTTGTTATAAAATAGCTTATTCAATAACGGGGTATAGCGCAGCTTGGCTAGCGCGGCTGGTTTGGGACCAGTAGGTCGGGGGTTCAAATCCCTCTATCCCGATTCATCTAAACAAACTCTACTTTTTTAAACTTAAAGATACCTCTCATGAAGATAATTCTATCTTAGATTCTAGAATCGAGATTCAAAAATCGAGATTCTAGATTCTTGAAAATTTAATATAATTTATAGCTTTGTCTTTAGACTGAAATAGTGTTGAAAAAAAAGAAGACCCAAAGCCTTTTGTGTCTTGCTCAAAATATGGCTCTTTGAAAATAGATCTATACTCTTTAACTTTTAAAAATTCATTTATAATTTCATCTCTATAGTCTTCATGATCGGTTACTACAGTGATCGTTTCATCTTTTTTTTGAACTCTATTCACTTCTTGTAAAAACTCTTTTTTAATTAGTCTATTTTTAGCATGCTTTTTTTTAGGCCAAGGATCTGGGAAATTTATAAATACATCCGATGCAAAACAATCTTTTAAATAATGTTTTGTAAAAATAAACGCCTCTGATTTAACAACAAATAAATTTTTTATGTTTTCTTTGTGCATTTTAAGCCAGATTTGTCTAGCTCTTAAAAATTTCATCTCAACTGCTATAAAATTTATATTTGGATTTTTTTTTGCCCTGTCAACTATCCACTCACCGTTTCCAGAGCAGTACTCAATATTTATCTCATTATCATTTTCAAAGGTTATTTTGTCTCTAAACTCATCATGAAAATCATAATTATCAGGAACATATAAAAACCGATGCAAGATAATCGGTCTTCTATCTTCATACTTAAATGGGATTACTAAATCACTTTTTTTCATAGATATAAAGTATAAAAGAACCTAATCTTGATATCCACAGATAAATTTTTACTTGCAGATTTAAAAAATAAATTGCTACTATGCAAAAAGCCCCATTAATAAGTGGAGATAAACACTTTATGAAAAGAATCAAAAATTTTAAGCTTTTAACTATCTTTTTTACTTTATCAAATCTTTTGATAATCCCTATTTTTTCAGAAGAAAGCTCTGATGTTTTAAAAGAGACTTTCTCCTCAACTTTAGATGTAAAAGAAATATTTTCAGCATCTCCTGTTATCTATGCAACTTTAATTGTACTATCTGTAGCAACTGTTAGCATTTGGATGTATTGTCTTTTTACTTTTAGAGAAAAAAATAATATGAGCAATCAAGTCATTAAAGATGTGAAAACATATCTTTTAAATAAAGAGTTCAATAAAGCAATAAATTATTGCAACTGCCACGGCCATCTATTCGCTAGCATTATATCTTCAGCTCTTAGTGTAAGATCACATGGACCACAGTTCGTTGCTCAAACCATGAAATCAGAAGGTCAAAGGTTCACAACAAAATTTTGGCAAAAAATAGGTCTTTTAAATGATATAGTAGTAATAGCTCCAATGCTTGGGCTTTTAGGAACTGTAATAGGTATGTTTTATGCCTTCTACGACATCAATAGATCTATTGATACTATCTCATCTCTATTCGATGGTCTAGGCATAGCAATTGGCACAACAGTCGCCGGTTTAATTGTAGCAATCATTGCAATGATATTTCATGCAACTCTAAAATATCGCCTCGTAAAAATGTTGAATTCTGTAGAAAACGAAGCTTTTGGGTTGTGTCATCTAATAAATGCTAAAAATAAAAGAAAAGGAGATGAGCTATGAGTCTTATCCCTGATGAACATCTAAAATCAAGCTCAAATTTTAATTTTGCTCCAATGATTGATTTTTTATTTTTGATGTTAGCCTTTTTTGCAACACTC
>JAAKFN010000021.1 GCA_011065045.1 Candidatus Anoxychlamydiales bacterium | reverse complement strand
CAAAGTAATTAAAAACATGAAAAAGCAAGGAAAAAAAATATAATTTTTTCTTGAATTCGCATATAATTTAATACATGCGAATTAGATCCAAACATATCTTCATATTTTCAATATTTGCTACATTAGCATTTTGTATAAATTTTATAGTCTCTTCTATATCACCTAATCTCCCAAAGCCTGGGAAAAGACCAATATTGTATTCCAATCAGATGAGACAAGATCTGAAAATGACTTGCTTTAAAGCTCTAAAAAAAGCGAAAGAGCATATTCATTTGGTGATGTTTGGATTAACAGATCCTAAAATAATAGATATCTTAAATAAACAGTCTCAGAACAACCTCGATATAAAAGTCTATTATGATAAAAGATCTAGTGTAGATCTTAATTTATATCCAGATCAGGAGTTCAAAGTTAAATCTAGAGCCCTGATGCATCAAAAGATAATGGTTCTAGATAAATCTTTAGTTTTTTTAGGATCTGCAAATCTAACGACCGCATCACTTTTAATGCATGATAATTTAATAGTAGGTTTTTATAGCCCTGAAATTGCTAATTTTTTAATAAAAAAAACGCCTTTTCAAACAGGGAATTTAACAACTTTAGTAGGTGGTCAAAAAATAGATATTTGGCTTCTTCCAGATTTTCAAAGTAAAGCATTAAATAAACTTACAACTCTTATAAATAACGCAACAAATAGCATCGAGGTTGCTATGTTTACATTTACACACTCTGCTTTAGTTGAAAGCTTAATAAACGCAAAAAAAAGAGGAGTAGATGTAAAAGTTGCAATAGATTTTCAGACAAAAAACGGAGCTAGCAAAAAAGCTATAGAAACCTTAAGAAAAGAGAGTATTGAGATCATCTATAACAAAGAGGTAAAACTATGTCACCACAAACATATCTTAATAGATGAAAAGCACTTAATATGCGGATCAGCTAATTGGACAAAATCAGCTTTTAACAAAAACTATGACTGTTTTCTAATTTTATATAGCTTAGATAGATCTCAAAAAAGATTTTTGAAAAAACTCTGGCGTACAATCGAGCTCGAATCTTCTTTTCTTAAATAGCTTAAAAAAATAATATAAAAATAAAAACATGTTTTATATGGCCCACCAAATTCAATTGCTTCTTTCTCTTTCACTCTCTTTATTTATCGTTTTAAATGCTTTTGGAAATATTCCACTTTTCCTATCTCTTCTAAAAGGAATCCCTAGAAAAAGACAAAAACAGATAGTTTTTAGAGAGCTTCTAATTGCTTTATTTATAATTATTGTATTTAACTACATAGGCGTTTGGCTTTTAAAATTTTTAAATGTTACTCAAGAGATCGTTCAAATAGCTGGCGGAGTTATTCTATTTTTATTATCACTTAAAATGTTATTTCCGAAAGAGAAAAAAGAAATTGAAGCAGAGCTAAAAAAAATTACAGAGCCTTTTATTGTTCCTTTAGCTATTCCATTAATTGCAGGACCTGCTGTACTTGCCGCTGTAATGGTTTATTCCCCTCAAATCCCGAATGTTTTAATGGTTGGAGCAATATTTATTGCTTGGCTTGCAACCTTGCTTATTTTGCTACTATCTGCTCATTTAAGTTCTTGGATGGGAGGAAGAGGTCTTATGGCGCTAGAAAGACTTATGGGTTTTATCATGGTACTCATTGCCATTCAGATGTTTTTATCTGGACTTAAAACTTTTATGAAAATGTAGCTAGATAAAAATCGATATTTTAAATTTTTTAAAAACTATCTATGAAAATTACATTTTTTTTGAAAAAAAATTAAAAAAAAAGTTTTTTTTCCTTTACAAATAATATACCTAATATTTAATAATAAAACCCAAAAAAACCACATAGGTGATTTATGAAAATACAACCAACTGGTGTATATGCTAGTCAACCTGAATTGACTAGCAAAGAAAGAAAAAATCTTAAAGGGTCTATAGCTAGTTTATCTAGAATGGGATTAAGTGCATCAAAACAACAGATTAGCGCCCTTGCTGAATCAATTATATCCAGAAGAGAAGATGGCAGTTCTGGAGGCATGTCTGGCGGAATGGGCGGAAATTTAGGTGGTGGTAACGCCTAGGACTAAGATGCTATAAGATAGAAATGGTTTTTCAACCATTTCTACATTATATCTGCCGCAATTTTAGCAAGCTCAGATCTTTCGGTCTTATCTAATGCGATATGACCGTAAATTTTTCGATCTTGAAATTTCGATATGGTATAGGTAAGTCCATTTGAGTCTTGATCTAAATACGGGTTATCTATTTGTGTTGGATCGCCTGTTAAAATAACTTTAGTACCTTTTCCTGCTCTTGATATTATAGTTTTTACTTCATGAGGCGTTAAGTTTTGTGCTTCATCAATAATCATGAACACTTTTGGTAGAGTTCTTCCTCTAATATAAGTTACAGCTTCCATCTCAAGTTTGTTGCTTTGTGTTATCCACTCGAAAGCTGATTTCTCGTTAGCCTCTGAGTTTGTGAGATGCAAAAGCACTTCTAAATTATCATAGATTGGTTGCATCCAATGAAATAATTTCTCTTCTTTAGTGCCTGGCAGATAACCGATATCTTTTCCAAGAGGCATAATTGGTCTAGAGACTAAGATTTTTGAATATCGCGCATCATCGAAGACTTTTTTCATAGCACAAGCGAGAGCTAGAAGTGTTTTACCTGTGCCCGCTGGACCTACTAGAGTCACTAATTTTATTTCCTCTCTAAGTAGTAGATCTAAAGCGCATCTTTGTTCAACGTTTAATGGATGAATCCCCCAAACACCTTTTTTATATTCAATAAGAGGTTCTAATTTTCGAGAATTAGGGTTATATTTACAGATTGCTGAGGATTTTTCAGGACTTTTTAAGATACAGTACTCATTTGGTAAAAAGTTAACATCGGGTATTGAGATTTGACCATCTTTATAAAAAAGATCTATATCAGCTTTAGAAGATTCCAGAGTTTTTATACCTTTGTAGATCTTTTTAAAAGATACTTTTAAATTTTCATAATCTTGGGCTTCTAATCCCATAGCTTCTGCTTTAACTCTTGTTACAAAATCTTTTGAAACAAAAACTACTCTTTGGCCTTCATTTTTCAAAAAAGATGAAATATAGAGAATTTTATTAGAGTTTCTATCTAAAGGAAGAGGGAAGTTTTTAATTACTCTAGATTTTAAATCTAAGTGGATTTTAACTTTTGGGCCTTCATCTATTATTATTCCTGCTGTTAAATCCCCTTTTTTCTTTGTCTTTAAAGAATCTATATATCTAACTACTGCTCTAGCGTTTTTTCCAAGTTCATCTGTTCGTTTTTTTAAAGCATCTAGTTCTTCTAAAACAATTAATGGAATAACAACATCGTTATTTTGAAATTTTTTGATCGCTGTTGGATCATGTAAAAGAACGTTTGTATCAAGAACAAAAGTTTTTCGAGTCATTTAGTATTTCTCCTATTATTAGTTTTTTCGTCTAAAAAATTAAATTTTAAAAAATCCTCCTTTGACTTTATGAGCTTAAAAGCCACATATAACCCAAAAGTAACTGCAAGTAAAATATTTTTTTTGGGAAATTGAAAAAAAACTAAAACCCTGAAACTCACCTCTATTCACCTTGCCTCTCATGCGTCTCATTATCAATGCTTTGCAAAAGCTATCTAGCGCTAGCGCGTATTGAGTGCTAAGATATTTGACTTAAAAATTAAATTTCTGTTATAATGAGAGTATGAAAAATCAGTTAGGATTTTAATATGAAAATAAATGATAAAATTTTAAACATCCCTCCTTATATCTCCACTTCGTGGGAAAATATAACATCTCTATTTACTCAAAACGATCAATTAGTTGTGATTTTAAAAAATGGAGCAAAAATTGATATTCCAAATCTACCCGGAGAAGTAATTGAAGATATTTTCAAAATTCACTCAAAAGTATTAGAAGATCAATCAAAACCTAAAACTTCTATTAGCTTTGGCCTGCCTTCTCTTCCAACAGGTGGGTTAGAATCATTTACATCTGCGATGCAACATAATCCTGAGCAAAAAGATGCACCAGATATTCCATCTGATATAATTAATAAAATTGCAAACATTGCAAAATTATTTGCAGAAGAAGCGAATATGGATATTCCAAAACCTGAAGATAATTGTAATTGTATGCATTGCCAAGTTTCTAGAGCCCTGCAGATTGGTATGGGAATAAATCCTGAAAATCTAGATGTTGAAGTTGATGAAAAAGACTTAACATTCAGAGATTGGGATATTTTAGAAGAAGGAGCTCATCTTTATAGAGTAACAAATCCTTTGGATGAAAAAGAGCACTATAGCGTGTTTTTAAAAGACCCTATCGGGTGTACATGCGGCAATAAAAACTGCGAACACATCAAAGCTGTCTTAAATAGTTAATTTTTTAGAAAAAAAAAGTAGCAATAATTCATCTTTCATTTTAGTATGATGTTATTTAAGTAAACAAAAATATGCTAAGATTAAGAGGTTTTAAAATGCTTAGGCTACTATTAACAATCAATTTTATGTTATTTTCCATTAGTCTTATCGCTGAAAATAACAGCTCTCAGGTTCAGCAACAATTTAAATCTTTCACAGCAAAGATAACAGGCTCAAAGGTAAGAATAAGATCAGGATCTGATCTAGATAGTCATATAATTACTCAATTATCGAAAAATGAACTTGTTTTAGTAAAAGAAGACGCTGGAGATTTTTGGGGGGTAGCTCCTCTTTCTAATGCCAAAGCCTATGTATTTAGAAATTATATAATAGATAATGTCGTAGAAGCTGATAGGGTAAATATCAGATTAGAGCCTAATCTAGACTCCTCTATTATTGGACAATTAAAAAACAAAGATATTGTAGAGGGTAAAATTTGTGCAGAAAACAATAAATGGTTAGAAATAGCAGTTCCAAACGATGTTTGTTTTTACGTAGCTAAAGAGTATTTAACATATGCAGGAGACTCTTCATTTTATGCAAAAATGCAATCTAGAAAATCGGAAGTTGAAAAACTTTTAAATTCAGCATATTTTATTACACAGGCCGAGTGCAAAAAGCCCTATGATGAAATGCTTCCGCATGAAGCGATAGATAGTTTTGATCTAATCATCAAAGAATACTCAGAGTTCCCTCAGCACGTGCAACAAGCAAAAGAAGGGTTAGCTCTCCTGCAAGATAATTATCTACAGAAAAAAATCGCTTATTTAGAAGCAAAAGCAAATATCTCTCATATGGAAAAAGACGAGCTTCTAAAAGCTGTTGAAAAAGCAAATACATATGATGAAGAGTTAGAAGTTGCAAGTCAAAACTCTAATAAAAGCCTCACTAACAAAATGAAATTCTGGAAGACAGTGGAAGATGCACTCTATGCTACTTGGACAACTTTCCATCCTGAGAAAAAACTGAATGATTTTTATAAAGAGCAAGAGATTAATTCAGTAGCTATAGCAGGAGTAATAGAGGGTTTTTCACAAGGCATAAAAAACAAACCAGGTGATTTTGTTGTAAAACTTCAAGATCCAACAAAAAAAGCTTTTCTTTATAGTACAAAAGTAAATTTAGATGATTTTGTTGGGAAAAATGTAACATTGAAAGTATCACCTAGACCGAATAATAACTTTGCTTACCCAGCTTTCTTTGTTAATGAAGTTGAAGTTCAATAATATTTTAAATAAATAGCTTTAGAAAACAGAGGTTTTTTAAAGCTATTTTTTTTCAATTCATGAAGAAAAACAAGTTTAAAATCCTGCAACTAAAGAATCATTGCTCAATAACAATATCGAAAAAATTTAGAAAAGAATAGACATCAGGTTTTGAAAATTTTGCTTTTTCAATTTTATTATTAAAGGGATCTATTGAGTAGTTTATAGCATTTGAAAAATCAGCTTCTTTCAAATTAGCATTATGAAAACGGGTGCCTTCTAGGTTTGTCTTTTTAAAACCTGCTCTATAAAGATCAGTTGATATAAAATCACATCTTCTAAGTGTGCTTTCATTAAATGACGATTTTTTTAAAGGCATATCAGAGAAATTACAGCTCTCTATTAGAGATTTTTTAAATGAGATAGAAAGCAAAAACCTATCACATTTAAAAAACTGCACGCCGACTAACTTAGATTCTGTAAAAAAAACTTCTTGAAGCTTTGCTTTATCAAAATTCGTTAAACTTAAGTTGCAATTTTTAAATGAAGAGTTTAAGAATTTTGTGTTTGATAAATTTGTATTTGAAAAATTGCAATTTTCAAAAGTGCACTCTAGAAAAATTCTCTTTGAAAGATTTTGATTAGAGAAATCTTCTTTTACAATTTTTTTATTTTCGAATTCTTCAATCGTCATTTATTTTTTCAAGTTGGCTAATATTACAAGTTTTAGAAATCTCTTCTAACTCATTCTCTTTAGAAAAGTCTTCCATGCTTTTTAATTTTTTAGCGCTTGGCAATACTCTTGAATTCAAAGATGCTATAGTTTGGTTATAAGCGCTAACACTTCTCGATAAATTCTCTCCTGTTTTTGTAAAGTGGCTAGTCATAGTCATCAATCTCTCAAAAAGCTCATTTCCTGTTTTTACAATCTCTTTAGCATTTTTTGACATTTCATATTCTTTCCAGATATGAGCTATTGTTTTCAAAATAGCAATTAGAGTTGTTGGAGTTGCTATGATAATATTTTTTCGAGCTGCCATCTCTAATAAGCTTGGATCAACTGAAATAGCGGCGCTTAAAAGCGCTTCTGCGGGAAGAAATAATATTACATATCCTAAAGTATTATCAAACTTTGAAAAATACTCTTTGGAAGCTAGATCATTTATATGTTTTTTTAAATTTTGAGCATGAGATTTTAGTTTTAGAAGTTTACTATGATCCTGCTCATCTTGTGCATCTAAATAGCTATCGATTGGTGTTTTAGCATCAATAATGATTTGTTTATCTTTAGGAAGTCTAATTATTAGATCAGGTCTATATGTTTTATCATCTTTTGTAGTTGATTCTTGTTCAAAAAAATCACAGTTATTCACAAGTCCAGCAAGTTCTACAACCCTTCTTAGGTGGATTTGACCCCAAGAACCTCTAACATTAGGAGATTTTAAAGCTTTAGATAAATTATGAGTCTCTTCTCTTAAATAACGCTCAGACTGAACAAGCATCTCTATTTGTTTATTTAAAGCTTCATATGCACCTTGTCTTTGTTTTTCTACATTTCTAGTGTACTCATCGATTTTATTAATAGACTCTTTGACAGGATCTAAAACTTTTTCAAGCTCTTTTTGTTTATGATCGATATTTGCTTGAAACCCCAAATGATATTTTTCAAAGTTTACATTTGCAAGATCCATAAATGATTTACTATTTTGCTGCATAATATCAAAAGAGAGGCTTTTAAAAGTATTAGCCATATTTTTTTTAGCTTGCTTCAAACTAATAACAACGACAATAACTAAAACCATAAAAAAAACAGTTGTAGCTATAAGTAAATATATTAAATTCATCTTATTACTCCTTTGATAGAATCATAATAGAGATGATCTTAAAAAAAACCTAAAAATTAAATTTTCAAAAATTTAATTTATCTTCATCATCTTCATCATCTGGATCAAAATCTTTAAGAGTTTTAGATTTTTTGCCAGCGATTAAGCGAATTAAAGATAGGATAAAAGCTATTAAAATATAGCTCCAAGAAATGACAGCAAATAGAATAGAAAAATAGTGAAAAATGCCATATAGAAAAAAGACAGCAATTAATACAGTTAAAAAAACCAAATGAAAAGATGGCATTCTAAAATTTAATCTTTTTAGAGATGGGAATTTCCATCTACTAACCATTAGATAACCCAAAAGGATGTTTACAAGAGTTAAAACAATCACTCTTAGAGTATTTGATATATCAAAAAAATTAGTTACAAAAGGTGTTAGTAAAAAGAGATTTGTTGAAATAGCAACAGCAGCAGCTGCAGGTATTGGAAGACCCGTAAAATTCTTTTTTTGGATAGACATTTCAACTAAATTTCCTTTAGCTTCAATAGATTTCAGATTAAATCTAACAAGCCTAAGCATCCCACAAAGAGAATAGATCATAGCGCCTGAAGCTGCAGCAAAAGAGAGATATGATCCTTGGGTAAGCGACAGAGTTTTTAAAAGTAAAACAGAGGGAGCAACCCCAAAAGAAATAGCATCAGCTAAGGAATCGAACATCAAACCAAAATCGCTCTGCGCTTTAAAGGCTCTCGCCACGGCTCCATCTACAAAATCAGCTAAAGCTACGAGCAGCAATAAAAAAACAGACTTTTGAATAAGCTCGAAATTACCAGATCCTGGCTCGATCATATTAACTTTAAAAATAACAAAAAGACCGATAGCAAGTCCAAATGCTGTTATTATATTTGGTATTAAAGATATTCTTTTCATAGCCCAACGCTCTTTTATTAGTTTAGTGAAAATGATACTAAATTAGAGATTAAGTCTCTAATATAATTATTAGCCTTTAAAATTTTTCAAATCTATAAAAATAAATAATTATTTTCATGCTATAATAAAAATAAAGATGGATACCTTTATGGATGACATTGAATCTAACGACTTTACTATTAATCCCTTAGATGCTAAATCAAGACAAATTGATCTTTTAAAACAAGAGATTGATGTAAATATGCAAGAGCAAATTCTTGTAAATAAGAGAATTACCTTAATCAAAGATACCTTTAAAATCATGCCAAATACTGATCCTGAGTATGCTATCTTACTAACTCAGTTGGAGATGGATCAGATTCAGTTAGACGAGCTGAAATTTAGAGAAAACGCTCTAAAATCAAGCCTTCAAAATATTTTATAAATAACTACATACCAGCGCCTTACGCTATAGTTAAGTAATTTTATTATAGTTTAAATTAAATGCATTTTCTGTTATAATATTAGTTTAATAAAGGGAGGGTTTTAATATGATTAGATATAATGAAAATACAAATTATTATGACACACCTTTTACAGAAAATGAGTTTGATCCAGAAGAAGCCGATGAAGGTTTTGAAAAAGATCTTGAAGAAGTTTTAGATCCAGAAGATGACTAAACTTTTCTGTTTTTTCTATTAATTTTAATAAATATCACAAAATATTTCTTGCCAACTAGTTTATTTTCAATGATTTACTCTATTTTTTTCATACGATCTAATAATTTAATATTATAAAATAAAAAAATTCATATAATGAAAATTAGAATAACAATATTGATAAAGGGTTTATTATGCCAAAAGCAATAAAAAAACGAAAAAAAGCTACAAAAAAGCCTACAAGAAAAAAAGCTGTTAAAAAGCCTGCTAAGAAAAAGACTACTAAAAAAGTAGCTAAAAAAACAAAAGATAAAAGAAAAAAACCGGTAACTCGCAGAAAAGTTCTAAAAAAAAGAACTAAAAAAACAGCTAAAAAGCCACGTGCTAAAAAAAGAAAAAAATCTTCTAAAAAACCTATTTGGGCAGCGCATGTAGAACAAATGCAGACTAGAATTGATAACGCTCTACTGAAATTAAAAAAAGATATAAAAAGAAAAGCTCCATATAAAATTATTGAAGCAGATAATAATGAACTTTTGATGCTCCTCGGCGAATGTAACTACATCGTTAGAGAATTCCACGAACGTATGATAAAATAAGTCTGTAAAAAAAATATAATCTATCCTAACTTAGTTATCTTAAACTAAGTTAGGATCTTTCATGTCATATAAAGTTAATCAAAAATATAAAAATTTTACAGTTACAAAATATCTTCCAATCGATGAGATCAAAGTTGAGCTTATTGAACTTAAGCATAATACTTTAGGAACAGAAATTATAAAAATAAAAAATGATGATGATGAAAATTTATTTTGTATATCTTTAAAAACCTGGCCTCAAGACTCTTTTGGTGAAGCTCATATTTTAGAGCATACTGTTTTATGTGGTTCTGATAAATTCCCGGTAAAAGATCCTTTTTTTTCTATGCTGAGAAGAAGTTTAAATACTTTTATGAATGCAATGACTGGATCTGATTTCACATGTTATCCGGCTTCTAGTTTAGTTGAAAAAGATTTTTATAATCTTTTTGAGGTATATATTGACGCTGTATTTCATCCAAAAATAGATAGACTTAGTTTTCTGCAAGAGGGTCATAGATTTGAATTTTCAAACCCTGATGATGCTTCTTCTCCATTAATTTACAAAGGGGTTGTATATAATGAGATGAAAGGCTCCATGGCAAACCCTGATAGTATTTTATTTCAAAAGATGCAAGAGAATCTAACGCCAGATCTACCATATGCATTTAACTCTGGAGGAGAGCCTAAAGAAGTTCCGAATTTGACATATGAAAACCTAAAAAAATTCCATGAAACGTATTACCATCCATCTAGATCAATAATTTTTTTATATGGAAATTTAGATTTAGAAAAGCAACTAGATTTTATTGAAGAAAACGCTTTAAAAAATGCCACAAAAAAACAACCGATTGGATTAATGCCAAAGCAAAAGCGTTTTTCAGAAAAAAGAACTATTGAAGAAAAATATCCGATATCTGAAAAAGAGTCTACAGAAGATAGTTCTATTATCTCTTTTGGCTATTTAACATGCCCAATTGAGGATCAGATCGATCTACATGGACTTCTTTTATTAGATAACATTTTAATGGGCACAGATGGCTCTTATTTAAAGTTAGCTATTTTAAAATCTAATCTCTGCAAAGAAGCTGAGAGTGTCTTTGATACAGAGATGAGCGAAGCTCCATATATTTTAATTTGCAGAGGCTGTAAAAACGATAGCAAAGATGCTCTTTTCAAAGTTATCACAGATAGTTTGAATAAATTGATTGAGATAACTATAGATCCAAAAATTATAGAGGCAGCTTTGCATCAATTAGAATTTTCAAGAACAGAGATATCCTCTGGCATGGGCCCATATGGACTAACTCTATTTTTCAGATCTGCCTTAGCTAAACAACATGGAGTTGAACCTGAGAATGCTTTAGTTATTCATACACTATTTAAAATACTAAGAGAAAAGCTAAATGACCCCAAGTATCTCCCCTATCTTATAAAAAAATATTTCTTAGAGAATAATCATTTGGTGGAGTTAACTCTAAAAGCAGATTCTCATCTAACTGCTGATCTAGAAAAAGAAGAGAGAAAAAAACTAGATAGCATACAAGAAAAACTTCAGCCTGATCAAATTGAGAAAATTCTAAAAGATGCAAAAGATTTAAATGAGCTTCAAAAAAAATTAGAAAAAACATCGATAGACTGCCTTCCAAAAATTGCTATAGCAGACGTTCCTAAAAAAAATAAAAATTTTGCTCTTAACATAGAAGAAATTGAAAAATTCAAAATCTTTCATCTAGATGTTTTTACAAATGAAATTGCATATGTAGATCTAATATTTAATCTACCTAAGCTTTCATTAAAAGAGCTGCTTTTGCTTCCTCTATTTTCATCTTTAGTAACTGATATTGGAGCGGGAAAAAGAAATTACATTGAAAACCTAAACTTTATTCAAGCCTATACTGGTGGGATCAGCTCAGATATATCTTTAAATGTTCAAGCTGATAATTTTGATAATATAGTTCCTGCAATATCTATTAGCTCTAAAGCTCTTTATAGAAATGCAGATAAAATGTTTTCACTTATGAAAGATATAGTAGAAAACCCTATTTTTTCTGACAAAGCTAGGATAAAAGAGTGTTTATTGCAGCAACACACATATTTAGAAAACTCTATTGTTCAGCACTCAATGAGCTGGGCTACATCATTATCTCAAAGCTCACTATCTCCTGCCGGCTTCTTATGTTCTAAATTCAATGGAATCGATTACTTAAATAATTTAAGAGATATAATCAAGGATTTGGATAAAAACATACCAATACTAATAGAAGAGCTATCAGCTCTAAAAGAAAAGGTTTTTTGTGTAAACAGAGCTGATTTAGTAATTAGCTCTAATGGTGATTTTTACAAAAACCTCAAAGAAAATAATTTTTATTCTCTTTTAGATTTAAAATTTAAAAATTCACCTCCATTTTCTAAAAATTTCGAAATAGAGAAAATAAAATCCCAGCCAACTTTCATATCATCGCCTGTTGCTTTTACAGCTTCTTCTTATAGAGCTATTGGATTTTTACATGAAGACTCCCCTTCTCTTTTAATTGCAAGCAAGCTTTTTGGAAATAAAATTCTACATAAAAAAATAAGAGAAGAGGGTGGAGCATATGGATCGGGAGCAACATATTCACCAACAATAGGTCTTTTTTCTTTCTTTGGATATAGGGATCCGCATATTTCATCAACTCTGCAAGCTTTTAAATTTGCTATTGAAGAAATCTCTAATGGTAATTTCTTAGATGCAGATATCGATGAAGCAAAGCTTGGGATCATTCAAAAAACAGATGTTCCTATTTCTCCTGGATCTAGAGCAATAACAGCATATTTGTGGCTAAGAGCTAATAAAACAGATAAGATGCGCCAAGAGTTTAGAGACAAAATTTTAAATACAAAAAAAGAAGATATTATTAAGGCTGTAAAAAATCATCTCTTAAATCAAATTGATGATGCTATTACATCTACATTTTGCTCTAAAGAACTATTTGATAAAGAAAAACCAAAGTTGTAAATGTTGTTTACTTTTTGTTATGAATATTCTTAAACCAGTGATTCTTGAATAGGTGATTTGCAATAATTACATGTTTTTTCACACACAAATGTTAAAGCTCCCACCACCACTCCAAATATTGAGCTAATAATTGCAATATCTTTTAATAGAGGATAATCTTCATCGTTTCCTTCTGTTGCAATTACGATAGAAGCAGAGATCACGATGGGCATAGTACAGCAACAAACACTTAATATAATTGTGTAAAATAGTTCTTTTGCATATTTGGCAATCTTACTTTCCTTTTCGGAAGATAGTAAACAAGAGTTATCCAATTCATCCAATATAGAATTGACTTTATCTCCCTCTCCTTTTGAAGGACATACTGAAAGCACACTCATATTTGCCTCTTAAAAATTAAATGTTTTTAAAAATCTTATAATAACCTAGCTTTTAAAGCTAAAAAAACAGAAAAACAGATTCAGATTTTTGATTTATTATCTGATTTTTTGAAATTTTGACTTGAGAAAAATCAAAAGATCTCACTAAAATTATTAAAAAACTTTGATATTTAAAAGGAGATACAATTTATGACTCGTATAGTAATAGTTTGATACCTAACTAACATCAAAATATTACTAAGTTTATTACGATTCGACTGAAATAATCTTGAAGGGAGCAAAATTGCTCTCTTTAATTTTTATTATTTTTTGAAAAAATGTTTGAAAGCAGGATCATCTTTGACTTTATCAAAGTATTTTTCTGATAAGACTTTATCTAAATCTAGTTTATCAAACTGAGTAGCAGTTTTTAACCAACCGCCTGATGGTTTTGCCTCTCCTAGTATAGCAAAAGCTTTTGCATTTTTTAGAGCTATTTCCATAGTTGGAGATAATTTATAAGAGCTAGCTGATAACTCTTTAACTAACTTAAAATCCTCCTCTTCAAAAGCGAGTTCATGAAGTAGGCAGATAGCATCATCAGCAATTTTATCTTTGATAGAGAGAAGATATTCATACGTTTTTTTTCTATCTTTTTGATCATTGAATAAAAAAGCTAAAAGATGAGTTGCTTGAACGTAGATCAACCCTTCTTTGGTTTTAGATCGAAGATCTTCTAAAAGCTTTTGAGCTTCGTCTTTATTACCATCTTTAATTAGAAACTGAGCTTTTATAAGTAGATCTGATAGGTTTTCATCCCTATCACATTTTTGAATATTCTTTGATTTTCTATACATATCAAAGCTTTGAAAAGCGAAAAGAAAAAATAGAGCGCCGAGAAGATAATATTTAACAGCGAAACTAACCAGAGCTAAAATGGATGCAAAGATAAAGCCTAGCAAAAGAGATAGCTTAAATCCTTTTATACCAAAAAAGGCTTCTAGAACAATTCTAAGTAGTTGCCCCCCATCTAGAGGGATGATTGGAAGTAGATTTACAATGGACCAAAAAAGATTAACTACTTGCATAACTTTAACGGTCGCTAAAAGAGTAGGATTTGTGATGAAATTGAGCCATAAAATCAAAGATGCTAATGCAAATAATAAAAACCCGAAAACAGGTCCCATCAAAACTATTAAAAACTGTTGATAATATTTTAGTTTTTTCCCTTTATAAGAAGTGAGTCCTCCCATAGCTACTAGTTCAATTTTCGGATTTTGTTTAAAGACAAGAGATGTAGTAGCATGGCCAAGCTCATGAACTAAAACCGAGATAACAATTATAATTATCCAAAGAACAGTGCCCATAATAGTTTGAGACATTAAAAACCCAATTAGAGCAGCAAATATCCAAAAAAAGGGATGGATAGAGATAGGTATTCTTGGAATAATCTTCATGTTTTATATTCTTTAGTTAATTTTCTATATGTGTTAGAATCGCATTTCAATCAAGTAAAAATTTTATAAATGTTTAAATTTTTCAAATCCAAATTAAAAAAAGTAGCTATTTCCCTAAAAAAGTTCTCGATTGGAAGAAAGCTAAAGGCCTTATTTTCAAAAAAACTAGATGCTAGTTTATTTGAAGAGTTAGAAAAGCTTTTTTATGAATCAGATTTAGGCGTTAAAATAGCGTTAGAGCTCACTGATAAAGTAAGAGAAATCTTAAAAAAAGATCCAGATACTTCATCCGATGAGATTCTAAAAATTTTAAAAGCTGAGCTATTAAATGATATCATTGAATATGAAGAGGTTGAGAAAAAAAAACCGCATGTAATAATGATTGTTGGAGTAAACGGATCTGGCAAAACAACATCTATTGCAAAAATTGCAAAACACTATAAAGATGAAGGAAAAAAAGTTCTTTTAATAGCAGCGGATACTTATAGAGCAGCAGCGGTTGATCAACTAGCCTCTTGGGCTGAAAAAACTGATGTTGATATCGTAAAATCAAAACAAGGCTCCGATCCATCCTCTGTCGTATTTGATGGTTTAACAGCAGCTCTAAATAGAGATGTAGATATTGTAATAATTGATACAGCAGGAAGGCTTCATACTAAAACAGGTCTCATGCAAGAGCTTGAAAAGCTAAAAAGAGTATCTAATAAAGTAATTGAAAACTCTCCTCATGAAACTTTGCTTGTTGTGGATGCAACAAGTGGGCAAAATGGAGTTGATGGAGCTAAGATTTTCAATTCTTATACACCTATTAGTTCAATATTTTTAACAAAATTAGATGGTACAGCAAAAGGTGGCATTGTTTTATCGATACAAAAAGAGATAAAAGTTCCAATTCAGTGGATAGGGCTTGGAGAAAAGTTAGGTGATATTACAGCATTTAATGCAAAAGAATTTGTAGATGATCTTTTATCAACTGAGTAGTTTTATTTTTTTCTTTTCTCTGGTATAACTTAAGATAAAATAATAGATCAATTATGTCCCTTTTAGATGAGCATCAAAATCTTTTAAAAGATACCCTAGCCTTACTTCAAAATATTGATGAAAAATATGTAGAGTCCAATAGCGATTTTTTTGAAAAAGACCTTTTAAATTTCTTAAGTAAAAAAACAAATAAGTCTAATCCATGCACTTCATATGAGAAAAAAAAATATAATGTAAATGTTTCTCCCTCTGATATATCTAGAAACGTAGAAAAAAAAGAGATTAAAAAAGATCAAGATGAAAAATTTAAAAATCTTGAGAAAACTCAAACTATTAAAAGTGAAATAATTAATAAGCCTGACAAAGATAAAGCTCTTGCCACTAAACCCATAGAGAGTATCTCTAAAAATCCTTCAAGCGTCCTAGAGACTCCCATTAAAAAAGATGAGATAAAAGTAAAAGAACCGAAAGCACCTATAGAAAAGAAAATATTAGAGAGTAAAAAGGTTATAAGAGAGGATAAGCCAAAGATTTTTGAAGATAGTTTTATTGATATAAAAAAATCTATAGAAAGAATTTTTCCAAACATCTCAATTTTAGAAAAACCCATTGATGACAAAGTAGCAAAACAAAAATCTCAAAAATACAAACTTAAAAACATCTCCTCTACTATCACTATTTTAGCATATAAAGAAGATGAAAAGTTCTATCGTTTTTTAGAAAAGCTATCTACAGCACTCAGTGTATATTTTTATCCCTCAAAAGTTGTCTCTGCCTATTTAATTGAGAAGGAAAATAACTGGTCAGATTTTTTAACTAATGATATTTCTCTTATAATTTCTTCTGACTATACGGTATTTGAGCTGCCACATTTAAGAGCTCTTTATAAAGAAAACCCCTCTAAAGGAGAGAAATCCTTAAAAGATATCCCTCTGTTTTTACTTCCTGATATCTTTTTATATCTAAAAGAGCCCTCTTTAAAAAAATCACTTTTCAATGCTCTAAAACAAAAAATTGAAAATTTAAAAATTTCAGATTTGAAAAATGACAAATAAAATATTTGCAAGTGTAGTTTTAGAATCTAACATCGCTAAATCGTTAGACTATGAAGCGCCTCAAGATCTCATCTCTAAAATTAAAGTGGGTCAGTTAGTTGAAGTACCACTTAGAGGTAGGTTAAAAAAGGGATATATTCTATCACTCCAAGATAAAACCAACATAAAAAAAGTCTTAAAAATTAATAGAATTGTAAAAGATGAAGTTCTATCGAAAGATCTTTTTAAACTAGCCATATGGATGGCTAAATACTATTCATGTTCACTTTCTAAAATTTTAAGATGTATAATCCCCTCTTCTATTAGAAAAGAGGTAACTCAAAAATATCATATTTACGTAACATCTAATAAAACCAAAAAAGAGCTTTTAGATATTTTTAAAGAGCTCTCTAAAAAAGGCTCAAAACAAGCAATAATAGTTGAGTATTTCCTGAAAGTAAAAAAAGGAGTTTTGCTCACTCAAATGCTAATAGATACTAAATTATCTAAAGCTCCAGTTGATAGCTTAGTAAAAAAAAGGATCTTAAATGCTAAAAAGCTTTTTTCAGATGAGTTAGATATCTTAAAAAATTTTGAGTATTTTCAAACGAAGGAAAAAATTTTAAATGATGAACAACAAATAGCTTTAGATAATATCTCCACTAGCATAGAAAAATCCAAATTTGAAACCCATCTTATTTTTGGAATAACAGGAAGTGGTAAAACTGAAATTTATCTAAGAGCTATTCAAAAAGCTCTAGCTCTAAATAAAAACGCTATTATGATGGTACCAGAGATAGCTCTTACCTCTCAGACAATAGAAAGGTTTAGATCCCGTTTTAAAGAACAAATAGCCATTATTCATCATAAAAGATCCGCTGGGGAAAAAACAAAAGAGTGGGAAAACATTTTATCTGGAAAGGCAAAAATTGTAATTGGAGCAAGATCTAGTATTTTCGCTCCTGTAAAAAATCTTGGATTAATAATATTAGATGAAGAACATGACCCATCTTATAAGCAAACAGAGGAGATGCCATCTTACAATGCTAAACATTTAGCTATAATGAGAGCTAAATTTTCAAATGCTACTGTAGTGCTTGGCTCTGCTACTCCTTCAATTGAGAGTTACTACAACGCTCTTAACAAAAAATACACTCTTAGTACTCTTTCTAAAAGAATAGGTAAATCCAATCTAGCTCAAGTCAAAATCATCAACATGAAAGAGGAGATAAAAAAATCAAAAAGCTATTTTTCTAATGATCTTTTAGATGCTATAAAACAAAGACATGAAAAAGGTGAGCAAACCCTAATTTTTTTAAATAGAAGAGGCTATAATACATCCTTGCATTGTTTAAAATGCGACTATATTTTTAAATGCAAACACTGCGATATCACTCTAACGTATCATAAAAAAGAGAACATTTTATCATGTCACTCCTGTGGGTTTAAAACACGTACAGCACAAAACTGCCCTGAGTGTAAAAGCTCAGAATACATTAAATACAAAGGTTTTGGAACGGAGCACATACAAAGCGCTCTACATGCAATTTTCCCAAATATAAAAACCATTAGAATCGATAGAGATACAACCACTCAAAAGCACTCTCATGAAATCCTATTTAAACAATTCAAATCAGGAAAAGCTGACATTTTAATAGGAACTCAGATGATTGTTAAAGGTCTACATTTTCCATCGGTAACGCTCGTTGGCATCTTAAATACTGATGGAGCTCTAAACATCCCAGATTTTAGATCATCAGAGACGGTTTTTCAACTAGTTACTCAA
This sequence comes from Candidatus Anoxychlamydiales bacterium, assembly GCA_011065045.1. Taxonomy (GTDB): domain Bacteria; phylum Chlamydiota; class Chlamydiia; order Chlamydiales; family SM23-39; genus JAAKFX01. Next base: position 1,979 of record JAAKFN010000021.1, on the reverse strand, counting down.
GCATGTGGAAGAGCGGGAAGATCATCTCTACCAGGAGAAGTTATCATTCAAAGTTATATGCCGGAAAATAGCACTATAAAGCTAGCATCTCAGCAAGACTATTTAGGTTTTTATGCATCTGAGATAGAAAACAGAAAACTTTTTGGTTATCCTCCGTTTTCACAAATGGTAAAAATAGTCTTAGCATCTCAAGATGAGAAAAAAGCTGAGGGTTTTGCTAATTTTTTTAGAGATAAGCTCATTAAAAGTCTCACATCTGGCTATAAAATTCATCCAGTATTGCCATCTGGCAGAGCTAAAGTTAAAGATGTATTTCGGTTTCAATTTCTGATTCGAGGCAAGAATATGCCTCTTTTAAGTTCTATTTTAGATAAGGTGAAAAATGAGGTAAATCTACCGAGGAGCATTTCTCTTTTTATAGATATAGACCCGCTTTCTACTTTTTTTTAAGTATCTATCCTGAAAAAACAAAGCCCAAAATAAATAAAAACCTAAGTCGTTGATATTCAGCGCTATTTTAATATTCTAAGGATTAGTGCTTTATAAATAGATTTAAACAAATCTTTCATCTCAGCTCATAAGTCTCTTATAAGACAAGAGTTATGCCGTTATTTAACTATACAGTTATATTAAAATAATAATTGATTATAATCATAATTTTATTTATAATAACTGTAATTACTAATACTAATTAATACAGACATAACGTTAACACTTAATGTAAATTTTTAATAAAAGCAAAATAATAAGAGGTAAAATATGAGTACAGTTCATAGAGGCGGTATAATCGATACATATGCGCATCTTTTCGAAAATAAAACTTCAGTAGAAAATGAAAGAGAAGTTAATCTTTTTATTAGCATGAAAGGAAGACCAGGTTATGAAGTAAGAGATGGAAAAATGTTCTTAACAGAATGGTCAAATCCGCTTCAAGATAAAAAAATGTTTGGGATTTCATTAACTGCATTAGGAAATGCATTCGTTGATGCTAAAAGAACCATAGCATCTGATGAAAGTAAAAATCAAATTATCGATAGCGAAGTATGTGCAATAATTACACAATACTTATGGCTACCTTCAATTAAGACTACTGAAAGTTCAGAAAAGATTGTATCTAAACTAAGAGAGAAATCTGAAGAATTTAACAATCGCTCAAATTCTCTTAAAGATAGAGATAATAGAATTAGTCAAATTTATGACCATGCAGCAAGTGCATTTGAAAAGAAATCACAAGAAAGCCGTGATGTATTAACAGCACTTTTTCGTAAGTAAAATATTTGTAAATATAATAAAAAAATACAGGGATTTATTTATTCCTGTATTTTTTTTCTTTTAACCGATTTTATTTATCAATTTGAGGCTAATCTCTATTTTTTCAATGATGAAATTCACTAAATCAAATCTCAAAAATCATCTAAGAAAGCTCTAGAAAAGTTTAAAATTTTGCGCATGATAGTCATATATAAATTCGACTACTTTTTTAGCTTCTTTTTCTGGAACATACGGGCATGCTCTTTCGTATAAAAAACTTAAAAAATCTAAAACATTTCCATGTTGATCTAAATTATTAATTTGAATAATTTCTCTTTGTATTTCTATTTTTTCAAAATAAATACGGTTTCGAAATTGATCATACCCAGTACGACATTGACTTGTAAATGTTTCATATCTTGATCTATCGGATGTAAAAACGAATTCAAGATTTTCTTGTAATAATTTTACATAAGATTGAACATTCTCATTAATATCCATTTTCTTAATTTCTAATTTTTTAAGATAATCTTCATACAAAGGCGTTGTTGCATAAGTCTCTAGATAATAGCTACATTCATTAAAGAAAATATTTACATTAACACTTTTAAAAAATAAAATAGACACCTCAAACGTCTAAATGAGAGGTGTCTTATGAAAAATAGTTACCGAATAAGTAACTGGAAACAATATAACAAATCTTTGATTAATCGGGGAAGTATTACTTT
>JAAKFN010000020.1 GCA_011065045.1 Candidatus Anoxychlamydiales bacterium | reverse complement strand
GCATTTTTTATTACATCTAAATTATGCTCAATAACAATGATGGTGTTTTTCTTATCTACGAGCGAGTGAAAGATTTTTAAAAGCTTTTCAATATCTACAAAATGAAGTCCGATAGTTGGCTCGTCTAGTAGATAGAGTGTTTTATTCGATCTTTTTTTAGATAGCTCTTTTGCGAGCCTGAGTCTTTGAACTTCTCCTCCAGAGAGGGTAGTTAGTCCTTGACCTAGTTTTAAGTAACCAAGGCCTACCTCAATTAAATAATCTAATTTTTTTGTAAGTTTAGCAAAAGCTTCAAAAAAATCAAATGCTTCTAAAATTGTTAAATCTAGTAAATGACCTATGTGCTTGTTTTTATATTTAACTTCTAAAGAGATGGGGTTCAATTTAAAGCCTGTGCATGATTCACAAAGAGTTGTGACAGGAGGCAAGAATTGAAGTTGAACTTTTTTATAACCAAGACCCCAACATGTTCGACACATACCGGAGAGATGATTATAGCTAAAGTGCCTAGGTTTCAATCCTTTTGTTTTAGCAAGTATTAGATTTGAGTAAATGGATCTTACAATTGGTTGAATATCAGAGTATGTAGAAACGTCTGATCTGGAAGATTGATGGATAGGGGATTGATCTAATGAAATCACTTTATTAAAATTATCAAGCCCACTTACTTTAGCGTATGGAAGAGTTATCTCATCTTTTCTTTGATGAATTCCTAAAAAGGCAGCTTTTTTTAAGATGTCATTAATCAGTGTTGATTTTCCAGAGCCAGAGACTCCTGTAACTATGGTAAGAGCATTTACAGGAAAGGAGACATCGATATTTTTTAAGTTGTGAAGATTAGCTTTTTTTATTTTAAGATTTTTTTCAGAGATATCTCTTCTTTTAGTTGGCATAGGTATCTGCTTTTTGTGAGATAGATATAGGCCAGTTAGAGATTTTGGATCTTTTTTTATCTCATTATATGTTCCCTTGGCAATTATTTGGCCTCCTTGCATGCCAGCTTTTGGACCAAAATCAAAGATATAGTCTGCCTCTTTTATTAGCATCTCATCGTGCTCTACTAAAATTAGGGTGTTACCTAAGTCTTTTAGTTTTTTAAGTGCATTTATAAGTAAGTAACTGTTGTGAGGATGCAGCCCAATAGTTGGTTCATCTAATATGTATATGCATGACGTTAGATAAGAGCCCAGCTGAGTAGCTAGTCTAATTCTTTGAAACTCCCCGCCGCTAAGAGAGGGAGCTGATCTATCTAAAGATAGATAGCCAAGACCAATTTCTATTAAAAATTTTAAGTTTTGCTCTATTGTATCTAAGGTATCCTTTAGGATTTTTTTCTGAGTCTCTGTTAGTTCTATTTTGGATATAAAAGTATAGGCTTTTTCAACAGGAAGAGAGCAAAAATCTGTAATTGATAAATTTTTTATTCTTACATTTCTAGATAGTGGATTTAGTCTTTTACCTGAGCATGACGGGCACGTTGTTTTTTCCATTAGAGGAACTAAAGACTCTTTTAGGTTTTTAGAACTGTGTTTTGCCATTTCTGCTAGGGTAGAATTTAAACCTTTGAAAATAAATGAAGCGTTTTTTTGTTTAAATTTGGTTTTAGAGCCATTTAGAAAAATGTTTAGATCTCTATCTGAGAGATTTTTCATTGGAGTATCTACATCGATATTTAAATAATCAAAATAAGAGATTAAAAAATCGATCTCGCTATCTTCAAAAAATATATAGGCGAGATCTAATATACTTGCTTTTGATAATTTTTTTTCTGATAAAATATCCATGCCGTATAAGTAACCAAGACCCTGGCAGTCTAAACACATTCCATCTTGTGAGTTAAATAAGAAGCTTTTAGGTGTAATTTGTGAATAAGATTTTCCAGTTTTTTCATCCGCAAAAGCTAGGTTAAAAAAAAGATCTTCTTTTTCAAAAGCTATTATAATTTTATTATCAGAAATTTTAGATGCTAGATCTATAGCTTCTAGAAGTCTTGAATGAATTTTTTTTGAGATTTTTAGTCTATCTACAACTAATAAAATCTCGTTTTTTAAAGAGGGGTCAAATGGGATTTTTTCATCAAATGAAAAATAATTCTTATTTAATCGAATCCTTAAAAAACCTTGTTTTGAAAAATCTTCTACAAGATCTTCAAAGCTTTGGTTTGATTTGAGAGCAATAGGCGCTAAGACTTGAATTTTATCATTTTCTTTAAAAGATAAAATCTTATCAGCAACATATTCAGGGCTTATTGTTTTTAGTTTTTCATTTGTATCTGGAGAAAATGCTACTCCTAGATGTGAATATAATACTCTTAAGCGATCATATATTTCAGTTATTGTTCCAATCGTTGATCTTGGATTTAATGAATGGGATTTTTGCTCGATTGCTATAGGCGGGAAAATATTTTGAACTTTTTCAACATTTGCTCTTTTTGCGTTTTTTAAAAAAAATCGAGAAAAAGTATCTAAAGATTCCATGTACCTGAGCTGACCTTCTTGATAAATCGTATCAAAAGCAAGTGATGTTTTCCCAGAGCCAGATGGACCTGTAAATACCGTCATTTTACCATGCTCTATATTAGCCGATACATTTTTTAAGTTGTTCTCTTTAGCGTTTTCTATAATCAAGTTTTTTGGATAGTTCTTTTCTTTTTCTAAAAGCCTTGGTTTTGATTTTAATTTTGTTTTTTTTAGAGTTTTTTTTAGTGCTAAACCAGTTTTATTTTGAGTTTTTATAATCTTATCTACAGGTCCTTCAAAAATGATTTCACCTCCACCAGAGCCTCCTTTGGGACCTAAATCAATTATCCAATCAGCTGTTTTAACAAAATCCATGTTATGTTCAATTACAATCACAGTGTTTTTTTTATCAACTAGCTCATGCAAGATATTTAAGAGCTTTTCAATATCATAGAAATGAAGTCCAGTTGTTGGCTCATCTAAAATATAGAGAGTTTGTCCCTGGCTTGGTCTTATTAGCTCTTTTGCAAGTTTAATTCTTTGAGCTTCTCCACCAGATAGTGTAGTTGCGCTTTGTCCAAGGGGTAGGTATCCAAGCCCTACCTTATTTAAAAACTCTAGCTTTCTTCTTATCTGAGGAATTTTATCAAAAAACTCAAAAGCCTCTTCAATATCCATATTTAAAACATCGAAAATGTTTTTGTTTTTATATGATATAGATAAAACCTCAGATGAAAATCTCTTTCCTTTGCATTGAATACATGTAGAAAAAGTATCTTCCATAAAATCCATATCTACTTTTACTTTTCCAAGGCCTCTGCAATATGGACAGGTTCCCTCTTGCGTGTTAAATGAAAACTCTGAAGATGTGAATCCTTTTATTTTGCTCTGTTTTAGATTCGAAAAAAAGCCTCTTATATCATCGAAAAGTTTTGTGTACGTTGCGGCATTTGATCTAATCGTTCTTCCAATTGGGCTTTGATCAACAAAAATAACTTTATCGATAATATCTTCGCCTAAAAGCTTTTCAAATTTGCCTGAATCAAGATTTGTTTTATTAACCTTATTAGAAAGTGCAGGATATAGGGTATCTGAAATTAATGAAGATTTTCCAGAGCCAGATACTCCTGTAATGCAAATAAATGTGTTTAATGGAATTTTTAGATCTACATTTTTTAAATTGTGAAGTGAGCATTTTTTTAAAGTTATTTTTTTTTCTGAAACTTTTCTTTTTTTATATGTAGGAAATTCTCTTTCATATGATAAATATTTTCCAGTTATTGAGTCTTTAGCTTTTATGATATCTTCAATTTTTCCCTTAGCTATAATTTTACCACCCCTTTTTCCAGCATAAGGTCCAATATCTACGATAGTGTCAGCAGCTTCCATCGTATCTTTATCATGCTCTACTACAATCACAGTGTTTTTCTGATTTTTTAAAGTGATTAGAGTGTCGATTAGTTTGTTATGATCAAAAGGATGCAGTCCAATAGATGGCTCATCTAAAATGTACGTTGCGCCACTTAAATTTGCGCCTAGTTGAGCCGCGAGTCTAACTCTTTGCGACTCGCCTCCACTGAGCGTCGGCGCTATCCTATCTATTGTAAGATAGTGAAGTCCCACATTTATTAAAAAATTTAATTTTTTAGTTATCTCATTTATCAGATCTTTAGCGATCGTAGATTCTTCTTTTGGAAGTTTTAGATTTTTGAAAAAATCTAAAACTTCTAAAATGGTAAAAGCTGTTAGTTCATGAATTTTCTTTCCATTTAATGTAGAGACGCTAGGGTATGGTTTTATTCTTGATCCCTTGCAGCTAGGGCAGATGGTTTTTGTCATGAGAGTTTGCTGCCTTTTTCTATGGACATCGCTAGTTGCAATATTTAATTTTTTATGAGCCTCAAAAATTACTCCTTTCCATGAGACGTATTCTGTCCATCTTATCTTTTTTTTAGGGTGATAAAACCTCATTTTTATCCACTTTTTATCAACCCCATATAAGAAAATATCTTTGGCTTTATCAGATAATTTTTTCCAAGGAGTTTTTATACTGAATTTATAAATCTTTGCTAGATTATCATAGATGTTTTTGAATCGAACAGTGTTATAGTGGCCAGCAATGGAGCAGCAATCCTCTGATATGCTTAAATTCGGATCTACTATTTTATCTATATCATATTCATAAACAGTAGCTAGACCTTGGCATTTTTCGCACATAGATGATGGATGGTTAAATGAAAAATCAGTTGGTTTTAAAGCTGAATAGGAAAGATTGGATTTTTTGGAATATGCTACTTCAGAGAATAGTTTTTCTTCATCTTTTATTGTATCTAAAATAATGAGAGATCCTTTAGATATCTCAAGTGCTAAAAATGAGCTCTCTTTTAGTCTAGAGAGAGTTTCTTTTGTTAGTTTGATCCTATCTATAACAATATCTAAAAAATGCTCTTTTTTGGCATCTAACGGCTTTACTTCAGAAATATCTAATATTTTCTTATCGATTCTTACTTTTGTAAAACCCTTTTTTTGAATCTCATTTATCTCATCTTTAAGTGAGCTTTTTTTGTTTTTAATATAAGGGCTTAAAATAATTATTTTTTTATTTAAATAGAGCTTTTCTATTGCTTCTAAAATATTTTCTTTGCTTCTCGGTTTTACAACTTCTTTACTAATAGGGCAGTGAGGAGTTGCAACTTTAGCATATAAAACTCTTAAAAAATCATAAATTCCTGTTATCGTTCCAACAGATGATCTTGGCGTTTTATGCACAGTCTTTTGTTCTATTGCAATAGTAGGAGACAGTCCTAAAATAACCTCGGCATCAACTCTTTGCTTTTCTGCTATATATCTTTTAGCAGACGCAGGGAGCGTTTCAATATATCTTCTTTGTCCCTCTTGAAATATCGTATCAAAGGCGAGTGATGATTTACCTGAGCCAGATACTCCTGTAAATACAATTAATTCAAAAGGATCTAGAATTAAATCTACGCTTTTGAGATTATGAACTTTTACTTTTTTTAAAACAATTTGACGGTTATTCAATTTTTCTATAATTGTTAGGTTTAATTATAAGAAGTATTATAGCTGTTTTAGAATTAACAAGAAGTTAAAAAAATATGCATATTCATACTAAAATAATTTGTACTATAGGCCCTGTTTCTAAGTCAAAAGAGATGCTACTCAAATTAATAGACGCTGGCATGAACGTTGCTAGAATTAATTTTTCACATGGTAATCACGATGAGCATCGAATCACCATCAATAATATCAAAGAAGTGAGATTTGAGGCAAAAAAACCAATTGCTATTATGCTCGATACAAAAGGTCCAGAAATTAGAGTTGGAAAAGTAAAAAATGATATTTTGCACTTAGAGCCGAAACAAAAAATTAGACTCGTTAGATCAGAGATTGAAAACGATACAGATGTGCCGATACATCCATTTGAGGTTTTAGATGTTTTAAAACCTACTCAAAAAATACTTTTTGATGATGGCTATATTATAGCTAAAGTAATAGAGAAAGAAAAAGATGCTGTTTTAGTTGAAATCCAAAATAGCGGAGTTTTGAAAAGCTCTAAAAGTATTAATATCCCAAATGTTATTCTTCCTCTTCCAGCTGTGACTGAGCAAGATATTTTAGATCTAATATTTGGCTGCGAAAATGATATAGATATCGTAGCAGCTTCTTTTATAAGATCTGCAGATCACGTATTAGAGATAAAAAAAATACTCTCTGAACATACTAAAGCAGACATTCCAATAATTGCGAAAATAGAGAGTTCAGAAGGTGTTGAGAACTTTGATGAAATTGCAGATGCCGCAGATGGAATTATGATAGCAAGAGGGGATTTAGGGGTAGAAGTTGATCTATCTTTAGTTCCAAAACTTCAAAAGTCGATGATTGCAAAATGCTACGAAGCTGCAAAACCTGTTGTTGTTGCAACTCAAATGTTAGAGTCAATGATAAATAATCCTCGCCCTACTAGAGCAGAAGTATCTGATGTAGCTAATGCTATTTACGATAGCGCATCTTGCGTGATGCTCTCTGGTGAGAGCGCTGTTGGAAAATATCCAATTGAAACAGTAGAGCAAATGAAAAAAATAGTCTATCAAGCAGAGCAAGATTTTGATTATAAAGACTTTTTTTATAAAGAATCTAGAATTGAGTGTGAAGATGTTTCATCATCTGTTGCAATAGCCTCTGTAAAAACAGCGTATAATTGCGATGCAAAAGCTATTTTTGCAATAACAAGAACAGGTTTTACAACCAGGCTCCTTACAAGGCTAAGACCTAATATTCCAATAATTGCACTCACTAAAAATGAAAAAAAATATCATCAACTCTCATTTTTATGGGGAGTTATTCCTATTCACTCTGAAGAGTGGACAATAGAAAGAGAAGCTTTTGGTGTTATGAGTCAATATGCTATGGACAGCGGCTTTATCTCCTTTGGAGATTTTGTTGTTTTAATATCTTCTTTTCCTTTCGATAAAAGAGGAATCACAAATCTTATGCTCGTTGAAAGTGTTGGTGAAGTTCTAATTAGAGGATTTAAAGGTCATGGAAATAAAGTAAAAGGCAAAATAGTTAAAATAATAGCTGTAAATGGAGATTCTATCTCTAAAGCTAAAGATAAAATAATCGTTATCTCAAAATGCTCAGAGAGCTACCTACCTCTTTTTGAAGTTGCAAAAGCTGTGATTTTACAAAATAGAGATGTAGATACAATCTCTGAAAAGTTAGCGCTTGAACATGCTCAGAAATTAGATCTACCTTTAGTTATTAGAGCTAAACATGCAAACGATATTTTATTAAATGATGAAACTGTTCATTTGGATCCTCAAAAGGGCTTAGTATTTAAAGTTTCAGAAGATGAGCTGCTATAGCTATACTTGCAATAGCGGCTGTTTCTGCTCTTAAAATATTATTATTTAACTTGATACCTAACGCATTTAGATTATTTTTTAAATATGAAATTTCACCCAAAAAAAATCCCATCTCTGGGCCTATAAAAAAATAGCAATTTTTTTTATCTTTTTTAGTTTTATCTTCTTTATATACATCCAAAAGTCTTTTAGCTTTTTTATCTACATCCCCAAAATAGATGTTTCCATCTATATTTTTTATATCTTTTATAGATTCAAAAATCTCTATTTTTGGAAGATATAATCTCCCACTTTGTTTTATTGCTGCTATCAAAATAGATCTCATTCTATCTAATCTATTTTTTGAGAAATTCAATTTCTCAGAGTTTTTAGATTTAAATAGCCAGATTGCGTCTACTCCAAGCTCAGTTGTTTTCTCTAGTAAAAACTCTAGTTTATTTGGTTTTATAAAAGCTTGTACTAAAATTAGTTTTTGCTTTTTTTCTTTTTCAAAAAAAACATCTATAACTCTAATTTTTATAGATTTTTTATCAAAATTCTCTATTTTGGCTTTTGCTAAAAATCCCTTCCCATTTATTACTTCTATAAATTCACCCACTTTTTTTCTAAGAATTTTTATATGGTGGGCTTCTTTATCTTTTATCTCTAAAGAAGAGTTTTTCTTTAGATCTTGATCTATAAAATAACGATCTTTTGGCATTTTTATTTTCTTTGTTATTTAATATGAATTATCACTTAAAAAAATATTAAATTACAAAGTTTTTGCTTGTGGTTTTCTTGATCTTTATGCAATCTACTGCTTTTTAAAATTTCAACTAAGGAGAAAGTTATGGGAATTGAAGCAATAGGGCCAAATACAGCCCCAATAAGAAAGGCTTATGATGAACTCGATACTAAAGTGAAAGATCTGAATAAGCAAGTTAGAAACCATAATATCAAAACAATTTTAAAGGTTTCTTTGGTAGGTTCAGTTTGTTTTGCTATAGGATTTGGAATAGGTTATGGAGTTATAGGTATAGCAATGAGTGCTTTTCCTCTAGTTCCAATAGCACCGAAAGTTATAACTGCTTTTTTAATAACTATAGGAAGCTGTTGGGTAATTGGTGAAAAATTAGATGTTATGTTAAATTCAGCTATGAAAAAATCTCAAACTGATTTTTTATTTAAAATAAATAAAGAATTTAAAAAAGCCTATAAGGATAATAGTAATGATCTAAATCTAGCTCTATTTGGTCGTGAATGGATTTTTGAAGGAAAATGCTTTGCTCTACCCCCTGCCTATCTACCATCTTCTGAATTTAAAGCTGATAAGATAGAATTAGATTCTTATGAAACTATTGAAAAAAGATATATAGATAATCAACAAGCAAATATCAGAAGGAAAGAAGAACAAAATAGACAAAATAGTGGTATATTAAGTTTTTTATCATCATTTTTCAGAAGAGAAGCTTCGGCTTAAATTTAGGCTAAAAAGGGATCTTAAAAGGTCCCTTTTGTATTAAATTCAAGAAATAATCTTTTTCTATAGACATTCCAAATTTTATGTTTTATTTTTTTTCAATTTTAAGTATTATTCCAGTGTTTTTTAAAATTTCAACAAGGAGATAAGTTATGCCAGTTCAACCAACAGCGATAGATACAGCTTCATTAAAAAAAGCTTATGGTGAGCTAAATACTAAAGTGAATGATTTGAATAAGCAAGTTAGAAACCATAATATCAAAACAATTTTAAAGGTATATTTGTGTGTTGCATCTAGTATGGCTTTGGGTGTAGGATTAATTATGTTAAGCGTTAGTTTAGCTGGAATAGCTACTCCTTTAACTACATTTAGTTTGAAAGCTGTAAGCATTTTATCATTAGATATGTTGATTTTATATGCTGTTGGTTCTCTAATTCAGCGTAAGCTCTCTGATGGAGCGAGAAAAACTCAAAATGAGTTTCTATCTAAGATTAATATAGATTTTAAAAGAGCATGTGATAAGAATTCTAATGAAATTAATAATTCTATATTCTTTTGTGGTCGATTTGATTGGATTCAATACAAAGAAAGTAAAAGTTTTAAAGTTCAGAAAATTGAATTAGCTCCTTTTGAAGAAGTTAAAGAAATGTATATTGAAATTCAAAAAGTTAAAAGACAAGAAGAGCAAAACAGTGGTTTTTCAAGTTTTTTATCATCATTTTTAAGAAGAGAAGAAGCTTCGGCTTAAATTTAGGCTAAAAAGGGATCTTTAAAGATCCCTTTTTGCATTAAATTCAAGAAACAATCTTTTTCTTTATACTCTGAAAATTTTAAGTTTGATTTTTTTTCAAGTTTAAGTATGCTGCTCCCTTTTAAAACTTCAACAAAGGAGAAAATGTTATGTCATTTATAACACCTAGAATAGATACAGCACCACTAAGAAAAGCTTATGACGCTGTTAATTCTACAATGAATGATTTAAATTCTCAGGTAGTAAAGCATAATGCTAAAACAGTAATTAAAACAAGCCTAGTATTTGCAAGCATTGTTGCAGCGAGTATTTTCACAATGTTTGCAGCAGCGAGTTTATTAGGATATGCTTTTCCTGTACTAATTGGGAAGACTCTTCTTATTGAAATGGTGGTTGGTATTACAGCATTACGAATGATTGAGAAAACTTTTGGCAAAATAATGTATAATAAAATAGAACGAAATACAGACGAATTCTTATCAAAGATAAATGCAGATCTTAATAAGAGTAGGGAAGATAATATTTTCAGTGTGCCAGAAGCATCGTATATTAAAATGAGCTTAGACTTATGTGCGCCAGAGTTTAAATCAAGTCGTTATACAATCGAAGAGAGAAAAATGAACTCTTTTGAGGTTGTTGAAAGAGCATATACAAGCGACTTACAGAAAGCGAAAGATGAAGAAGCTAAGCGAAGACAAGAAGAGAAAAATAGCGGTTTATTTAGGTTTTTACCATCCTTTAGAAGAGAAGCTTCGGCTTAAATTTAGGCCAAAAAGGGATCTTAAAAGGTCCCTTTTTTTATAAATTCAAGAAATAATCTTTTTCTTTATACTCTGCAAATTTTAAGTATTATTTCAGTACTTTTTAAAATTTCAACTAAGGAGAAAGTTATGCCAATTCCAGCTCCTATTTTCTTAGATGAATTTATTAGTTCCTATATTTGTTTGATTTCTCTTGTGAAATTATTGAGTATATATTATTTTTTTCAGTTTAATTTGCAATTTTAGAAGGGGGTAATATGGAAAGCGTTTCTCAAAGAGATTTTTCTCAAATAATGACAGAGAGTATAGGTTGGCCCTTTGAAAGAAAGGAGAACTTTTTTTCAGCGCTAATTCCTCTAATCACTATTATAGCAACTAAAAAGATGAGTGAAATTTCAATTATTCCTTCTTTGTTAATTGCAGCAGGTTCTTTTGCATGGTATAGATTATATCTTAACAATCAAAGCTCCAATGAAGTTATAGAAAAAAAGAGCCTAGAAGAGAAAGGGGAAAAATATAAACTTCTGGCATCTTACTTGCCATTAGGTTACGCAGAAATGCAAAAGGTTTTTATTGGTTTTGAATTAAATGATAAAGGCGAGGAAATAAATCGAGAATATTATTTTCCAAGACGGAGAGGTATTTTAGAAGCTTGCAAAACTTTTAATTTAGATCCTGATTCGGTAGAAAATATATGGAAGAGTTTTCCTAAAACAGCAGTGGATTCCCAGGATCAATTTGATACTAGAGTCAGAATGTTATTGGATTTTATGCCAAATGAAAAGAAAGAACCAAGTAGCGGTAAATCTGAATAAACTTTAATTATTGCTGATCGATATGATAGCAGATAGATCAATTGTATTTAGGGGCATTGAGAGCATTGTAAAATGGCCTTTTCAAAATGAAGATAACTTTTATTCTTCTGCCATTGCAACAATTGCTTTATTGGCATCTCAAAGACTTTTTAATGTTTCTTATCCCTTTTCGTTAGGTTTTGCTACAACTATTTTTTTTGCTACAAGAGTATATCAGGTTTTTCAAGTTTCTAATAATGAAGATTATCAAATAATATCTACTCATGAGGGATTGATTATTGCAAAAGAAGGAAACCCAAAAGCTGATTTGCAAGATTTGCAAAAAGCTGTCAATAAGTATTGGATAACAAAATGCATTGGAATAATCATGCAAGCATATGAGATAGATAAAAAAAGAAAAGAAACCCTTCTTCTTGAAAAGGAAGAAAATATAGAAGAGATGAAAAAGTTTCTAAAGAAAAACCTACTTTATATGAGAGATGTTTTTAGAGGATATTCTCTAAATGAAAAGGAAGAAAAAATAGAGACAGATAAATTTGCAAAAGAAAATGAAGAATTTACTAAATTATGCGAGTATTTTAATCTAGATATTGAGGTTTTTAGAAAGGCTTGGTTCCAGTGGCCGGGAGTTCCTAAACAAGAATTTGTTTTACATTGTAAAAACAGAGCTGAGTTCTTTTTTGGGAATATTCAATGAAAAAGAAAAGTTTTAGTAAGACATTATCACGTTGGATTCACATTTTTCATTTTTTCCTTGTTTTAGAATGCAATATTCTCTAAATTTTTTATTTTTTAAATCAAAATATAAGGATTTATATGGTTAATAAGGTGTATCAAAGCTGTTCTTTTAGCAATTTAATTAATCTGATAAGTTGGCCATTTCAAAATAGTAAAAACTTTGTCTCTTTTACAGCTCCAACAATTTCTTTTATTGCAGCTCAAAGATTTCTGGAAATATCATATCTAACCTCTTTTGCTATAGCGGGATCTTCATTATTCTGTATAGGTTTACATCAATATTATAAAGTTAATACCTTCAATAAAACGAAAGAAGATCCTAGAGTTGGTAAGGTAGCTAAAAAAACTTTATCAAAAGATGTTCGTTCAAAAAGTGATGAAATAGCAAAAGAAAAAATGAATTCATTAAAATCATTTCTTGCCTTAAGTAAAGAGAGTATTAACGAAATAGTAAATGGATCTGAAGTGGATAATAAGGACGAAAAAACTGAGCAAAATGACAGAGATATTCAAAAGAAAACCTTAATAGAGCTATGTAATTATTTCGAGATTACATTTGATGATTTTGTGAAAATATTTGAATGGTTTCCTTATATTGATGAGCAGTATTTAACTGAAAGAAGCGCTGCTTTAAAAGATCTTATAGACAAAATTAAATTAAAATAATCGCTCTTAAAAATTCTATTCATAGAATGGTTTAAGATTATTTTTTTTGAGAAATCGGTTTTCTACAAATTACTGCTTCAAATACTTTTGATAGATCAGATATTTGGGTTTTATCTAATTTTTTTAAAGCTAGCTTTTGAAGTTTTTCAATTGTTATTACTTCGAAGGCAGATAATTTTAAAAAGTGAGATTTTATTTTTTTAAAAGGAGTGAAGTTGTAGACGAGTTTGAACCTATAATCTTTAAGAAGAGTATCTTTATAATTTTTATAGTAAATTACATCATCAGAATCTATTAAAGTATCATTTTTATATTTTTTTGGGCAAAGTAAAAATATGAAATCTCTATAATAAATTAATTTTAAAATTGGGAGGTGTTTTAAAATTTTTTCAAAATCCTCTCTTTTCTTAGGTAGTATTATACAAATGCAATCGTGTCTAAATCTTTTATAAATAACTCTTGGGGTTTGTTGTTTCCAGCGATTATGCTGCCAGAGCCATTCAAAGGGTCTATTTTTAATGGTTTGTTGTAAAAGGCTAAGTGAGCTATTCATTAACCTTTTTACTTCTTTTTCTAAAGGCTTTTTTTGATCTGGCCAAATAGGATCTGAGTAGCGGATTCTATAGCCACCGTTTATTCTTCTTGTCGTTGCAACAATTATTGGGCAATTAGTTTTATATGAAAGCAATGCTGGCGCTGTGGATGTCCATGCTCTTCTTCCAAAAAAGGGAAAAAAATAGCTGCTATCCGGCATGGATTGGTCTCCAACGATTCCCATAAAAACACCTTTTCTTAGGTTTCTTAAACCCTCTTTAAGAGCGTTTTTAGGAGTTATTATCTTGCCTCCCATTTTTTCTCTAATTTTTACTATCCATTTATATAGCTTTTTATTCTTAATAGGTCTTCCTATAGCTATTCCTTGCATCCTAGATGTTCCATCTAAAAATAATACTTCCCAGTTAGACTGATGAGCGCAAAAAAAGATGATTCCTTTTTTTTCAGAATATAACTTATCTGCAATCTCGGGATTTTCACATTTTATGATTTTAGAAAGATCTTTTTTTGCATGAAGTTTTGGGTATTCTAAAACAGTGATTGCTAAATTTTGAAAAGATTGAATTGCAATTTTTTTTATCTCTCTATTCGATAGTTTTAAGTCATTTGCAAGAGCTAGATTGCTAAGTGTTCTTTTTCTGTATTCCCTTAGTACAAAATAAGCAAAAAAGCCCAAAACTCTTCCTATTTTATGAATGAGTTTAAATGGCATATACATTAGAGGAAAAGTAACTACTCTAATTAGATAGTAAGCTAGCTTATTGCTATTTATTTTAGGATATAACTTCATTTATCAATGTTTCTAGTTGATTAGAAAAATCTAAATCTTTTACAGTTTGTCTTATTTCTTTTGAATTTTCAAAGGTTTTTTTAGTTTGTGTGCAAGTTAATAGAGCTTTAGTAAACGATAAAGTGTCTAGTGGGTCTATTACAAAACCATTTTTATTAGTAATAATTTGTTTCGCTCCATTGTATTTTGATGTTAGCACAAAGACTCCCATAGCTAAAGCTTCGATTAGAGCATTTGCAAAAGGATCATATAGAGTTGGAAGAGTAAAACAATCAGCTATCTTTAAAAAGTCTATGATATCTTTTCTAGGACCAAAAAAACTAACCTTTTTATCAAGTTTATTTTTTTTTGCAAATGAAATGTATTTTTTTATGTTTTTATCTTTTCCAATAACAGATAAATGAAAGTTTTTATCTTTGATGTTTGATAGAGCTTTTAATAAAAATTTTAGACCCTTCCTATTATAGTCGTTTCCAATAAATACAAAATGAAAATCTCTCAGATCCAAATTTAGTTTTTTTGCAATGAGGGGTTTTTTATGATGCCAATTTAAAAATTCATTTTCTATCTCATTGTATTCCACGCCATTTGGAATAACTTTTATTTTTTTAGGATCGAAATTGTACTCTTTTAATAATTCATCTTGAATCATTGTTGAGTTTACGATTACCTTTTTCAATTTTTTTTGCTCAAAACCTTTCTTTTCAATTTTTAGTATAGTTCTATGCAACGGATTGATTTTATTTATAAATGATTTGAGGGGCTTTTCAAAAAGCTCTCTTCTTTTTAGATAAGATAAATGAAGCCCATTTCCAAGGCGTGTATGTGTGAAATTTGAGGTTCTATCAAAAGAAAATACCGTTTTTGCTTTGTTTTTCTTGATCCACAAATTGCATCTAAAATCAAAGGTTTTTAGCTTTAAAAATTTAAAAGTTTTAAAGGATTTAAAAGTAATTATTTTTAAGTTTTTTGAAGTTTTTTTCTCAGAGCTGTTAGTTGTCAGTATCGTTATCTTATATCCTTTTTTTAAAAAGGCATCAATTATACGTGAAAAATATTTCTCTAAACCTCCAAAAGAATTTAAATGATATTTAATAAAAATTAAATCTGACATTATAATTTATCTGGGAGTACCTGTACTTTATTTCCTTCAAGAGTAATCTTTAAATTTAGTTTTTTTTCAGGTGAAATATACAACCTACATATATTCATATATGATCTAAAAATGTGTCTTTGATATTCTTCTCGCATATGTGGTTCCATCTCTTTAGCTTCTGCATCGGTTTCTTCAGCTAATATTTTGTTGACAAATTTCTCTTCTAATTCAATGGGTATTATTACTTGAGTATTCCACACTAATTTGTTGACGTCCTCTTTAGGGTCAACCAATATCACAATATGCATTCTTTCTTTTATTACACTTATGAAATCTTCGCTCACTCCTTGAGCTAAAAGTGGTGTTGTAATCATATTCGAGTTGTTTATTTTTTTTAAGAATTCGTTGTTTTCTAAAGTAATTGTATCTGGATTGAGTTTGTCTATTGTACTTGGAGGAAAAAACATAGCTACGGGAATAGATGCATCAATCGGAATTAAATCATTTTTTATAAAATCTAGGCGAAGAGCTTTTGAATTTGGATCCTCGATTTCCATAGGATAGGGAGAAAGAGAAGGGATATTTATTTTTTTCCATACAGTAGGAATAAAAAAGCTGACTATATCTTTTTTTCCCCGTTTATTAGCTGCATTTATTATATCTAGTTCATTTTGAGAGATATCACTTAAATTGAAGGTTAATTGAAGACCTTTAGCTTTCAAGTTTTTTATAATTTCTTCAGCTCCCTTTAAAGTAATATAGAGTTGATATGGCCATACATCCAAAAATTGATAACCCTTCGGAGCTTCTCCAATTGGTTTTGTGATAAGCACTGGTATTTTTTCTTTTACTAGCCGAGAGATTTTTATCGTTAGTTCAGAGGAAATGACTTTTTTTATTGATCTTTCAAGATTGATATTAGGGTTTTTGGATATAAGATTGTTTTTAGTAATGAGTGTTGTAAAATTATGGGTTTTATTTTTCAGATCAATGTGTATCTCCAAATCATTGGCATTGATTTGATTAATAAAATTTTGATTTCCTATGATAGTTACTGAGAGGGTTTCAGATAGAGCTCCACCAGGAAGCATGCCGGGAATTGTTTTATCATCAGCTAAGTTAATAACTTTAATCGGGATATTACCAACGGTTTTAGTGACTGTTAAGGAATTATTTATAAAAACCCATGTAATTAGTGCAATTATTAAAGCAAGGATTTTTCTTAGCCAATTATCAATAAATATTTTTTTTAAAATGCTTTTCATTTTTTTAACCACTCTTTTAGGTTAAATTTACTTTGAAAAGAAATTTTATTAGGAGGATTAAAAATACTTCTAATTATTCCTTTATACCTATCAATTTTTATTCCACGAGTCATTATGCCGTCTCGAGCAATCGATACTTTTCCGGTCTCTTCAGAGATAACAATAATTAATGCATCTGTTAAATTTGATAAGCCCAATGCTGCTCTGTGTCTTGTCCCCATAGACTTGGTAAGTTGCGTAGAGTCCTCAGCTAAAGGAAGAATACAAGCCGCTGATAGTATGGTTTGATCTCTAACAATAATAGCGCCATCATGCAGGGGAGTTGTGGTTGCAAATATAGTTTCTAAAAGCTCAGATGAAAAATTACCATTTAATATAACCCCTTTTTTAGCGTACTCTTCTAATGAATCTTCATTTTCTAAAGTAATTAATGCTCCTATCCTTTTTTCAGCTAAACGATATGTCGAATTAGCTAAATGATCTAAAAATTTATCAAATTCAGTAATCTCTTTATAACGTTTGCCTTTTAAGGAAAACTTAGATAGAGCCATTCGAAGCTCAGGCTGAAAAAGAATAACAAAGGAAATTATAGCAGCAGAACCTAGCTGAATCATTATTTTATGTAGCACAGGAAGATTAAAATAAGTAACAATGGCAAATAAAAAAATGAATGCAAAGACTCCCCAAATCAAATCTATTGATTTGGTATTCCAGAAAAATGAAAGCAAGTAATTAATTGCTATCGCAATAATTAAAATTTCAATAATAGGAGTTATTATATATAGGTAAGCTATCATTAATTTTTTTTTCTATCTACTAGATAGATCCTTCAGGGCTTTTGAATATCTATTATGTCAAATAAAGTAAAAAAACTCAACTGGAAAGGGTAAAAATTATTTTTATAAAAATTTGCAGAAACTCTAAGTTGTTAAATATGGAAAGCCAACAACATTTTTATAACATAAAATCAAGTGATTTACCCCATTCATCGCTCTGTGGGGTTTTTCTTCTTGAGGAAGTTTATAATGTGCTGCTATTAAATCTTTAGAAAATCCTGTTTCCCATGGGAAATATGAGTGATTTTGAGAGGCTTCTTTTAAAGTTAGAGCCCAATACATTGAAGCTAAATCAAGCCAATGATATGGCCATCCTAAAACGTTTTGTTTATCTGAATCGATTAGTTGAAAAAAAAATGCTCGATCAAAAGAAGGGTTTTGACAAATATATACCGAATTTTCATTTCGAATAGAGTTTTTTTCAAAGGATTTAAGGATTTCAAAAGATACATCTTTTTCTTGTTTGCCTTTCTTTATTTCTTCTAGGGTAAACCCATTAATTTCTAAACTTTTTAAATTACTTTTTTCCCAAAGAGATTCAGGCTGATTAATTAGAGTTTGGTAGCTCTCCTTTTCCTCTCCTGAATATAAATCAATAATTTTATATGCGATCTCTAATATTTTATGTTTATTAGGATCGAGACCATTTGTTTCTGTATCTAAAAATATAGCTTGCATAACACTCCTTAAAAAGGTCATTTTGAGCTTGAAAAAAATAATATTCAAGAAAATATTTTAAATTTTTTATAATTCCCTTTTTTTCTATAAAAACTAAATTTTAAAAAGCATTTTTTTGTTCAATTTTGTTATAGTATTTGCAAAGAGGAAAAAAATGGCGCTAGTTAAACAAAAATTTAGAGAAATTGTATTTCAAATACTTTTTTCAAATAATTTTATTGCTTCCGAAGAGAAAACCATAGTCCCTTTTATAATGAAGCAAATTAAAACTACTAAGAAAAACACACTTCTTTCCTTGGATTACGTAAATAAAATAGTTCCAAATCTAGAAACGATAGATGCTGAGATAAAAAAAACATCTACCTCTTATGAAATAGAAAGGATATGCAAAGTCGAGATAACGATACTTAGATTAGCTTTGTATGAAATGCTATTTGATGAAAATATACCTTGCAAAGTAGCTATCTCAGAAGCTATAAGATTAACTAAGAAGTTTGCAAATGTAAAGAGCGCAAGTTTTATAAATGCTATTTTAGATGCAATTTTTCAAAAGCATGAAAGTACAAAAAAATAGATCTTTAAAAGAATTCACTACCTTTAAAATTGGTGGTAGAGCGAAATATTTTGTAGAAGCCAAAACATTCGATGAGGTAAAACAAGGTTTTTTATTTGCCAAAGAACATAATTTAAAAACCTTTATCTTAGGTAAAGGCTCTAATATCTTGTTTGACGATAAAGGTTATTTTGGGCTTGTGATTTATAACAACATTAATTTTTTAAGAATTTCTAAAACTAATGTCTACGTAGGAGCGGGCTATAGTTTTCCTGCTTTAGGGGTTAGAACTGCGAATAATAATTTAAGTGGTCTTGAGTTTGCGGCAGGCGTGCCTGGAAGCGTAGGTGGTGCAATTTTCATGAATGCTTCATCGTACTCTCAATCAGTTTCAGATGCAATTAAAAGCGTTGTTTATCTAACTTTAGATGGTGAAATAAAAACACTGAAAAAAGATGATTGTAATTTCGAATATAGAAACTCGGTTTTTCAAAAAATGAATGGTGCTATACTTTCTAGTGTTTTTTCATTAAAACAGGATGAAAACGCTAAAAATAGACAACTTGAAATTTTTCAAAAAAAGATAAAAAATCAACCGATGAATGAAAAAAATGCTGGATGTGTTTTTAAAAACCCTAAAGATACATCTGCGAAAATACTTATAGATCAATGCTCATTAAAAAACTATAAAATGGGTGGCGCTATAATATCTCATGTTCACCCAAATTTCATTATAAATGACAAGCAAGCAACTTCAAAAGATGTTTTGGATTTAATGTCACATATAAAAAAAGTTGTTAAAGAAAGAAAGAATATTAATCTGATAGAAGAAGTTAAAGTAATTGCACCCTAGAAAAAATATGGATTTTAGAGCAGATCTACATATGCATAGCTATTTTTCTGATGGTACTAATTCACCACAGGAGCTTTTATATTTAGCTAAAGAAAAGAACCTATCAGCTATTTCCATTACAGATCATGATACTATTGATGCATATGATGATAAACTATTCGAAATAGCCGATGAGTTGGGTATTAGGCTACTTGTAGGCTCAGAGATTTCATCTCAGCTTTTTAATAAAACTGTGCATATCTTAGCCTATGGAATTGATCTGCACTCTAAAAGTTTTAAAATTTTTTTAGAAAAACTTTGGGAAAAAAGAAGAGACAGAAATATTCAAATTTTAGAAAAACTCTCTATAAAAAATATTGATATTTCAGAGAATGATCTAATCGAATTCTCAAGAAAAACAAATATTTCAAAAACGGTTTTAGGCAGAGTGCATATAGCGAAACTTATGATTGAAAAGGGATATGTAAAAACTCTAAATGAAGCTTTTGATGAATATATAAAAGATGATGGCCCTTGCTTTGTTATGGGAGATAGATTTACTCCAAAAGAAGTAATCGATCAAATACATATGGCAAGTGGAAAGGCTATTCTTGCTCATCCAAATGTTATTAAAAGTAGTAGAGTTATAGATTCTCTTTTAGAGCATGATTTTGATGGCATTGAAGTTTACTATGCCAAACTGTATCCAATGCATGAAAAAAAATGGCTTAAAATTGCGGAGAAAAAAAATCTTATAGCTTCTGGTGGATCTGATTTTCATGGCACTGTAAAACCATTTATCACAATTGGGTGCTCTTGGGTCGATGAAAAAACTTTTAATAAAATTATTTGCAAATGAATGAATATCAAAAGTTAAAAGGGAAATTATTTTCTCTTTTTTCTAATAAAGTTAAGTGCAGATTAGAAAATGTTTCGGTTGTAAGTCAGTATTTAAATAATCCCCACATAGATTTTAAAAGCATACACGTAGCTGGAACAAATGGTAAAGGCTCTGTTGCGACAAAAATTGCTAAAGCCTTGAGTCTCTCTGGATATAAAACAGCTTTATATACTTCTCCACATATAACTTCATATGAAGAGAGAATTTCTGTTGACGGCAAGCTTATTTCCAAAAAAGATGTCAAAGTTTTATTAAAAAAAATATTTAAGTTAAGAAAAAAATTAAAAATTTATTTAAGTTTTTTTGAAATAACAACTCTTTTAGCTTTTTTATATTTTTCTAAAAAAAAGGTTGATTTTGCAATAATAGAGACAGGCCTTGGAGGAAGATTAGACGCAACAAATATTATTACTCCAATTTTATCTATTATCACCTCAATTGGTTTAGATCATACAAATATATTAGGAGATACTATAGATCTCATTGCATTTGAAAAAGCTGGAATAATAAA
Source organism: Candidatus Anoxychlamydiales bacterium (assembly GCA_011065045.1). Taxonomy (GTDB): domain Bacteria; phylum Chlamydiota; class Chlamydiia; order Chlamydiales; family SM23-39; genus JAAKFX01. The sequence goes on along the minus strand of JAAKFN010000020.1, from coordinate 75 downwards.
ACCTAAAATCCCTGTTGTAATAGGAAGAAAAGCAAATGTTGAGCCTATTATAAAAAAAGCAAAAAAATCTAAATC
>JAAKFN010000002.1 GCA_011065045.1 Candidatus Anoxychlamydiales bacterium | reverse complement strand
AATAAGTTTTATCAAACAAAATTTATCTTTGAGCAGTTTTTCTCTTTAGGAAATTTACTGCCAGATCAAGAAACTCAAAAGTATGATCAATATAGAAGGTTTGCTCAAAATAACTACATGTATTCAAGAGCATATTTTTCTAATATTTTCAAACTTCCAAATGATTTTTTTATATCAATAAAGCTCAGAGGCCAAATAGCTAACTCTAATTTACTATCTTCTGAAGCCTTAGCTATTGGCGGGTATAATTCCGTTAGAGGGTATTTTGAAAATGAGCTTTTAGCTGATGTTGGTTTGATCGTAAATGCTGAGATTAGAACTCAAAACATCTCTTTAATTCCTAATAAAAAAATAAATGATAATCTTCAATTCATTCTATTTTTTGACTATGGCCTCGCATCAATTTATGAAACTCTTCTTTTTGAAGAGAAAAATAGACACTTAATTGGTTATGGTCCAGCTCTTCGATATGAAATCAATCCTTACTTTATTGCTAGACTAGACTGGGGAATTAAAGGCGTTCAAGACCCTGAATATGGCACTAGCGATAGTTTGCTACACTTCTCTCTAAACTTTAGTTATTAATTAAAAAAACAGAAGATCTGTAACTGTAAAATCAGCTAATCTAGGAACATCTTTTTCAGAAGAGATTAATTTATCTGATCCAAATATTTTGCATTGATATCCGTTTTTAAGCATTAATGAAATCAAATCCCATCCAGATTTTTTAGCTTTCCTCATACCCTCTGGTCCATATTCTGCAACTACGCACTTAACATATTTTTTTTGAAGATAGTTTTTTAAAGATTTCAACACAAAAAATTCATATCCTTCAGTATCTATTTTCAATAAATCACATTGTTTTATCTTAAATTTATCAAAGATCTCTTCTAATGGTTTTAAAGGAACTGCAATAGGTCCAAAACATGGTATTTTCTCGATGTCTTCTCTACCTTTGAATCCCGTTAGTCGATGCCCTCCACTATTATTTGGACATGTATGAATGTAAGCTAATTCACTATTATCTCCAATAGCAGCTGCAATCAATGTCACATTATTAACCTTGTTAATTTCGCAATTTGTAATAAATCTGGATGCGGGCAGAGGATGTGGTTCAATGGAGTAAAATTTAGCTTTTGGATACTTAATAGCTAAAGGAAGAACTGTTGTTCCAATATTTGAGCCAACATCAACAATAATAGCGGATTTTTTTTTAGAAAGGATTTTTGATGTAAAATCCAAATAAAAATCCTTTTGATATGTTTTTCCTAATAATTTAGCAATTCTTGTTTTAATTGAATTTTTTATTAAATGTCTCTCAATCGAAGAATTGATTCCACATTTAAAATTTGCTCCTTCATAGTTTACATTCATGAAAATGACCTCTTAAACAAAAAATTATTTATTTATTTCTATTTCAATATTTCTACCTGGTTTTTCAGGCATAATAATCCAAGCTATAATGTATGCAAATATCATAGGAACAAAACCAGTTATTATCATCACAACAATAAAAATGAGTCTCACTATTGTTGGATCTATCTTAAAATACATAGCAATCCCAGCCAAGACGCCTGCTATAAATCTGTTTTTTCTAGATCTATATAACCTTTTATATTTTTTTTGTGCGCGAGAAGCAGGCTCTACAGGTATAACAATAGCTGCAATTATGTAGGCGATTAAAAGAGGGAAAATAGCTGTTATAAAAAAAACAACCAAAAACAGAAGTCTAATAATTGTTGGATCTATATTAAAATAGCTGCCAAGTCCACCTAAAACTCCAGCTGCTTTTTTATTTGATCTTGATCTATATAATTTTCTCATTTTAATGCTTCAATATTTAAATAAATTTGATAAGGGCTCTCCCTTTTGAGTTCTTTTTATAGCAGCTGCAATTAAAGGAGCAATAGAAATTTGAGTAATATTATTTGGAATTTCTTGCTTTAGAGGAATCGTATCTGTGATTATCATCTCATCAATATCTGAATTTTTAATCTTATCTATAGCGTCGTGTGAAAAAATTCCATGTGTAGAGTAAGCATAGATTTTATTAGCTCCCCTTAATTTTAATTCTTTAGCGGTTGCAACTACAGATTTTGCTGTATCGCACATATCATTTACGATCAAAACATCTGAACCTTTTACATCGCCTATCAAAAACATTTCAGATGTGATTTTCTTTTGAGGAAGTGTCGTACAAACAACCAATCTTGAATCTATATTGTAACGATTCAGACCATCTATAAACTTTATAGATCTTGAAATAGCTTCAGAATGAGAGGCTACAACTACTATTTTAGAGATATCTTTTCTTACAAAATATGGAACAATTAGAAAATGGGTCATTAGATTATCTACTATAGCATGATGATAAAACCCTTGCATTTGAGCAGAGTGCATATCTAAAGAAATAATATGATCTGCTCCCGCTGTTTCTAAAAGCATCGCAATATCAGATGCTGATATTGGACAGATCTCAGAATATTTTCTATCTTGCCTCGCATATCCAAGATATGGAATAACAGCAATTACTCTTTTTGCAGAAGATCTTTTGCAAGCTCGAATCAATAAATATAGCTCCATTAAATTATCATTTACAGAAGCATCTTTAGTCGTGCAAATCGATTGAAGAATATATATATCTTTTCCCTTAACATTATCATTTATTTTTATTTTCACCTCACCATCGTGGAACTTTCCAACATCAGCTTCATTAATATCAACTCCTAAAATATTAGCAACCTCCCCTGCTAAATCCGGATTTGAATTGCCAGCAAATAGCCTAAATGAATCCTTGTCAACATCCTTATCGAAGCTATACGCTCCAGAAAACAAAAAGCTAAATACCACTAAAAATGAAGTTAAAAATTTTATCATTTATTTTCCTCTATCAATCTAAACACTTTCCTTTGTCATAATTTGAAATAACAATATTTCCATCTTTTTCATGCTTTTTCTTTGTGCCATGGAGCTTATCATCAAAAAAGCTCTGCTCTAAACAAATAGAACCATCATCATAATATTTATTTACTATTCCATGTTTTTTACCGTTTCTATACTCTCCCATAAAAACCATTTTACCCTTGTCATTGTAAAACAAACATTTACCATCTAGCTTATCATCTTTATAAAAATTAATAGCAGATATTTGTGAGTTTTTATGAAAAATTTCTTCTTTTCCCTGCTTTAAGTTGTTTACAAAGTTTACTTTTTTATGCTCTTTTCCATCTGGAAAATACCAAATAGAAAGCCCATTTTTTAGATCATCTATGTAGTCTACTTTCATGGCAACAATGCCATTTGGAAAATATATAAAACTATTACCGAAAAGTTTTCCTCTCTTGTAGTTATAGGATGCAACTTTTTCATTTTTTTCATTATACTCATTAGCAAGTCCATGAAGATCATCATTTATATAATCAACTTCGAATGATAAATACTTAACCTTTTCTTTTTCAGTGAATCTATAAATTTTTGAAGGTCCATTTTTTCTATTTTTTTCGAAAGTATAAATATTTTCTGAAGTTTGTGTTTTTTGAAAATATTCATCCTCCAATGATCCTTTATTATAAAAAGCTTTTTCTAGAAGATTCCCATCAATATCGTATAAGTGTTTGTCTTCATGAAATACCCCGTGAAAATAATTTACGATAGCCTCTTTATTTCCATTTGGATAAAAAGTTTGCTGTTTTGAGTGCATGTTACCGTCTTTATCAAACACAAAAATTTTAGCAATTCTTTTATCATAATTTTCGCATTTGTCTTTTTGAAAATATTCGATATGCTCTCCTACAGGATTTCCGTTATCAAATTTTTTTGCAAATTCTAAAGATCCATCTTCAAAATAGCTTTTCATCTCCCCTGTTAATTTATCTTCTTTAAATGTTGCTATTTTGTTTATTTGAGAGTTTTCATGAAACCATGTGGCTTGTTTTTCTTTTTTTCCGTTTTTAAAAAACATCCTTTCTCTTAACTTTCCCTTGGCATAGTAAGATAAAAATTCACCCTCTAACATATCATTTGTATATTTTGCTGATAAAATTAGATCTGAGTTTTCAAAATACTCTAAATGTTTACCTTCCCTTTTACCATCAATGTATTCTAATAGAGTTTTTAAATTTCCGTTTTCATACCACTGTCTATGAACTTTATGAGGTTTATCTAAAACAAAAAACGCTTCCAATTTAGGTTTTCCATTTTCATACCACTCGGCAACAGATCCATCAGTTTTATCTTCTTTGAAATTTATTTTTTTTGCCAAAATACCATTTTCACACCACTGCAGATACTCTTTGTCTCTTTTTCCATTTTTGAAAAATGATTGGACTTTTATTTGAGAGTTTTCAAAAAATTCTTTTTGCTCACCATCTAGTTTTCCCTCATTGAAATTGGATTCAATTTTGATCTCTCCATTTGCAAAAAATTCTTGATATTTTCCGTGTAGCTCTCCTTTTTTTGCAAAATGTATTCTTGTAATTTTTTCATTCTCATCATACTCTTTTACATGCTTTAAAAGATTGCCGTCTTCATCAAAGTTAGCTACAAAAAAAAGTTTGCCGTTTTCATGGTTTTTCCAATGTTTTAAAATTGGCTTTCCCTCTTTATATTGTCCAGACCCCAAAAGATCTTTATTTTCTGAGAAAAAGTATTCTGTTCCCTCTTTTTTTCCATCTTTGTAATTTACTCTATAACTTTCTTTTCCATTTGGATGATATTTTATATGAGCGCCTTGAGCTAACCCCTCTAGATAATCTAAAACTTCAATAATCGCATGTTTTTCATTATATACAATAGTTGCCGGGTTTTTACCATCTGAGTGCAAAACATCCCCTACAAATCTTTTTTCCGATTCTAGTGCGCCGCTTTCATACCAGGTTTTACAAAGACCGTTTAGTTTTCCGTTTCTATATTTCAAATAAGATGCTTTATTATTATTTGAATAATATTGAATGTATTCACCTTCTAAATTTCCGTTTACAAACTCCCCCTTAGCTTTAGTATTTCCCTCTTCATAATAACTCTCAAATTTCCCATGTGCTTTGCCATTTTTATAAGACATTCTTGACATCATTTTATTTTGAGAATAAAAAACTTGCAGATCTCCATGTAAAAGCCCCTTTTCATAATTTGAAACTTTTATAATTGATCTATCTGGATTAAAATCTATACATGGACCAGATGGAACTATAGTAGTTTTAAAAATCTCATATCCAGGATCGGTTTCGCTAATTTCTATAAGATCTACTTCCTGTTTTAAAGCGCCAGTTTCATAAAATGTCATTTGCTTAACAGCTCTCTTTCCATCATCTGTAGGTTCATAAAAAACAGTTACCTCAGGAGCTCCATTTGGATGCACCCTACTAGTCTCATTTGACCAGTTAGGTTCCCTTTGTTTTAACTGAATTTGATTTGATGAAAAGTTTTGGTTTTGACAAAACCCAAAATTCATTAAAAGAATAAATAAACAAACAAATATTTTTTTCATATTAAAATCCTCAAATACTTTTTTTATAGAATAAAAGAAAAAAAACTTTTCTAGCAAGCATCTATATTCCCTTTGCTATGGAATAATCAAATTTTTTTTTGATATCTATAAATTTTAGCTCCCCTTTTGTTAAAATATCACCATTCGATGTAAAAATAATTTCCAAATTATCCTGCCCCGCACCATTGAATTCAAAACTCATATTATTAAAACTATCATGCATCTTTTTAATATTTTTAAAAAAACCCATATCTGAGCTTGTTCCAATCTCAATTTCAATTTTCTTTTCATCTTGAGATAGTTGCATATAGATATCTGCTTGATTCGCAAATGCCATTTTTTTGCAAAACTCAATATAACTATCAATCTTTTTTTTGTTATTTTCATATCTATGCTTATATAAAGCTTCATTTAAATTTAACCCAATAACAGATGCAATAATCCCTATCAAGAACATACCCACCATTATCTCTAAAAGAGTGAAAGGTTTTTTAATATTTGGGCGCATCTTGATCGTTTTCATCTTCCACTACATCGGGGTTACTTCTTCTTGTTCTAGTATAGTAATTATTCAGTCTATTAGATGACACCTTGATATCAGTATTGCTATATGTCGCCTCAACTGTTAGAGTCTCTCCCCAACCATCTAGAATAAATTTACTCGGTTCTTTCGGCACTCCAGATCTTCTTAAATAATCTACGGGATCAGCTACTACCTGTTCTATAGAAGCCCCTCCAGCAACTTCTAATAGAAGTAGATCCTTAATCTGAACTATCGCTTGTTCTGTTTTAAAGACTTTTCCCTTTTCTAAACTCCCTTTTACATTAAATCCTACAACTGAGGTAATTACCCCAATTAGTAAGATAACGATCATGATCTCCAAAAGAGACATATATCTTTTTTTTCTCATAAACTTATTCTCCTATAAATGAACTTACATCGGTAAGTGGAATCAAAATTGAGAGAACCACAAAACCGATAATTAAACCTAGTATTACTAGCAAAACAGGTTGCACAATACTAGATATTTTAGATAAAAATCTATCAACTTCTTCTTCATAAATTTTAGCGATATTTGATAGCATTTTTGGCATTTCAGATGTCTCTTCAGCAATAGAGAGCATTTTAGATACCATCGGAGGAATGTTTTCGCTATCTTTTAAAAGAGTTGATAGTTTTTCCCCTTCGATGAGTTTATCTTTTATTGGTAAAAACTCATTTTCTAAGGTTTGATGTTTTAAAATATTTATTGCAAGGGTTATAGAATTCACATAACTCTGCCCGCCTTTTAAAAGATTTGAAAAAGAGATCGAAAATCGAATGAGAGCAACTTTTATTAAAAAAGATTTTAATATAGGAAGATTTAAAAGTTTTTCAATAATTTTTTTTCTAAAAGGTTTATAAAAATACATCAATAAAAAAACACTAACTATTCCTATCGCAGCTAGAAGAATAAAAAATTTACTATTTACAGCAAATTTGCTAATCGCAAAAACCATTTTTGTAAAAGGATGAAGCTTTCTATCTTCAAACAGATCTGCTAGAGAAGGAATAGTAACAAAAAGCAGAAAATTTAAAACTACCATACAAAAAGTTAAAAGTACCACTGGATAAGTAAACGCTGAAATTAGACGTGTTTTCAGATTCATTGAACTTGTTAATATTTTTATAATTTCATTTAAACTCTCCGATAAAGCCCCTGTTTTTTGAGCTGTTTCAATCATCGATATACTAATTGTATCAAATGTTTTTGGATGTTTTTCCATAGCTTCAGATAGAGAAAGACCAAGTTTAATGTTTTCGCTTAAATCCAAAATCAATAGTTTTATTTTTTTCTTTTCTTCTTTTTCAGCTAAAATTAGTAAAGATTCATATAAGGCAAGACCAGCTAAAAGCATGTTTTTGAGTTGCTCAAAAAAATATAAAACCTCTTTTTTTGAAAGAAATATATTTTTTTCAGAGAGTTTTGATATTTTATAAGCTGCAATTTTTTGCAACTCTAATATAGATTTAGCCTCCATAAAAGATGTTGCAGAGATTACTTTTTTTATTTTTTTACCACTTTTTGAAAGAGCAAAATATTCATATAAAGCCATAAAACCTCCTCAAATATTTTTTGTTACTCTTATTACTTCAAAAGTTGTTGTTATCCCTTTTTTTATGAGCTCTATTCCATTTTGCCGAAGAGTTTTATAATCACTTTTTAAGTTTGCTTTTATCTTGTTTACATCTACATTTTTTACAATTTGATTTTTGATTTTATCATCCAAAACCATAAGCTCATAAATTCCACATCTACCCATATAACCTGTGTTAAAACAATCACTGCATCCCTTTCCTCGATAAAGTGTTTTGTCTTTGATCCCAAGCTCTTCCAGTTCAATACTCGAAGGTTTATACTCTTCTTTGCAAGAGCTGCAGATTGTTCTAACAAGCCTTTGAGATAAAACAGATATTATTGTTGAGGATAAAAGATAAGGTTCGATTTTCATATCAGCTAAACGAATGATCGCAGATGGAGCATCGTTTGTGTGAAGTGTAGACAAAACTAAATGCCCTGTTAGAGATGCTTGTATCGCTATTTCGGCCGTTTGATAATCTCTTATCTCTCCTATCATTATAATATCTGGATCTTGTCTTAAAATGTGGCGCAGACCCTTTTCAAATGTCAGATCGATTTTTGGGTTTACAGCTATTTGAGCAATATCTGTAAGTTTATACTCAACAGGATCTTCAATAGTCATTATATTTAAACTTGAATTATTCAACTCATTTATCGAACTATATAATGTTGTTGTTTTCCCACTACCAGTTGGCCCGGTTACTAAAACAATTCCTTCAGGATGCGCTATAGAATTTTTAAAATTTTTAAGCAGAGTTTTCTCCATCCCAATCGTATCTAGTCCCAAGACTATATTGCTTTTATCTAGTATTCTTAAAACTAACCTCTCTCCATATACTGTTGGAATTGTAGAGACACGAAAATCTATCTCCCTTTTGTTTATCATAAGTTTTATTCTTCCATCTTGAGGAAGCCTTTTCTCTGCGATATCCAAAGCAGACATAACTTTTATTCTGGTAATAATTTGAGAAACCAAGTGAGACGTTATATAGTCCCTTTTTTGTAAAACCCCATCGATTCTATATCTTATTTTTAAAATGTTTTTCTCAGGCTCTAGATGAATATCTGAGGCTTTTTGAGTTATCGCCTCTAAAATAATTGTATTTAAAATATTTACAACTTCATTATCTGAAGAAACTTCTAAAAGATCGTATCCTTCAAAATTTTCATTATTTTCAGTTTCATCTTTTGAGTGAATTATTTTTTTAGTTTGGTGATAGCAAACCTCGATTGCTTTTTCTATCTCGTCTTTAGGGTATAGCCTTGATTCAATCTCTTTATTAAACATCAAGTAAAGCTCTGAGAGAGCTTCCAAATTATATATATCGCTAATAGCTACAATAATTTTTTCGTTTTTTTCATCAATAGCTATTAAATTATTTTTTTTAGCAAAAAGATATGGAATCTTTTTTACTTTATTTTTTATAAATTCAAAACTTTGAAGGTTAATGTTGTTTTTCATCGGTCAAAAAAAAGTTCTAAGCTTTTTTCAAAAAGTTTTTTCTTCTCATTTTTTTTAGCTAATGTTAGTTTTTCTAAAAACTCGTCAATATCACCTTGTCTTTTTTGCATAAAGTTTTCTCTTTGCTTGGCTAAATCAAGCTTCGAATCTTTAATTATATGTGGAGTAATAAAAATAAACATCTCTGATGATGTGTGTTTTTGTTTTGTTGTGCCAAATAGCTTTCCAATTCCCGGAATTTCTCCTAAAAATGGAATTTTTTCAGAATCATTTTCATCTATCTTTCTTCGAAGCCCCCCTAAAACTATCGTTTCACCATCAGCGACTCTCACTTCATTTTCGATGTTCCTTTTCGTAATATTAGGTCTATCATTCTCCGTTGAGTTTGTTGTTTGAAAAGAGATATTTGTTACGAGCGTTACAAAACCCTTTTCTTCTTTTTCAAGCTCCTCAGGAAGATGTATCGTCGGAGTAATAGCTATGGTTGTCCCGTATTCTGCTCTTGAATAAGATTTTTCTTCTTTAGAACCATCTTTTGAATCAACTCTTACGGCTCCATTATTAATTGATATCTCATCGACAATTGATATCAAAGCTTCTGTTTGATTTATTGCTAAAATAGATGGACAATCCACAATTCTCATATCTTCTTTAGCCATTAAAAAACTAAGCGCTATATCAAATGAAGGAAGAGGTCCTTTTGCTCGAGATATTATAAAATCTAATACACCTTTTTTATTTGCAGAATTAAAATTTAATTCCGTTTGATCTTTTTTTGTATCAGGAGAACCTATTTTTAATAGATTAATACCAGTCTGTTTGCGATCTCTTATCTTTCTCTCTACTAATAGAACATCTATTTGTACCATTTTTTTAGGTGTATCTAATTTTTCTAAAAGAGCTTTAATCTTTTTTAAATCCTCTTTTTTAACAACCATCAAAATAGCGCCGCTCTTAGAATCTACTACAAAATTTGAGTTTGCTAAAGCTAAATCTTTTTCTTTTACAGAAGAAACTCTCATTGGTTGATTTGGATTTGGATTCGCTAATGAAGAAGTTGGTGATCTTTGAGTAATATTTGTTAATTTTTTTTCCTTTTCTTTTATTTCCATTTTAGCATTCGTTATCGATCCATAAACTTTTTCTAAGACCTCAGCTATCTCATTTGGATCTGAATGCTTGCATGTATACCAATAAATTGCCATTTCACCAGGATCATCTAATTGCTTTTCTAGATCTAAAATTATTTTTTCAGCTCTATCAACTAAAACCTGCTCTCCAATAAGAACTAAATTATTTCCTTGGACTACAACAGATAATTCATCAGTTGCTCCTTGATAAAAAGATGGCCTTGTTTTTTGAGATTGTGTGAAAAATGCTGTTAAAATTTTTTCTGCATCTTGAGGTTCAACTTTATTTAGATTAACAACTTTTATAATCTTTCCATCACTATTTTTAAAAACTGCATCATATAAGTTAACAAGTCTTCTTAAGGTCTGATTCGAGCCTATAACAATCACATTTGATTTTATTGTATGCACGCTTGTTTGTTTGAGATCAGAAAACCTTTCTAAAAAATTTTGCACAGAATTTATCTGCTCGATTTTCGGTGAAAAAATATAGCAAACGGTTGCCGCTGGATCTAGTAGATCTAAATCCTCTACCTTTGTGACAATCGCATCAACATTGCACTGATCATGCTTTAGGATATAGAGCTGCCTGAGATAAGAATTTAATTTTTTTATTCCGATTCCATTTTGAGTAAGAATTATTCTTAAAAGATCGTCCCATGAATTTTTTGGTATTGGAATAGTAGAAAATAGATTAATTTTAAGATTTGCAATCTCTTGTGGTATTACATATAGATAATCTCCTGAACCATATTCCATAATAAGTTGAGATATAGAGCTCTCTGCTTGATCCCAAAAAGCGTAGCCTTCATCTGTTTTCATAGAGCTATCGACTGCATCTTTTCTAAAACTATCTTCTAAGTCTGCGATCTTTTTTCTAATCTCTTTAACATCCGATAGTAAATTTAAATATTCTTCTTCATCAGCTTCTTTTGAATAAAGTTCATTTGCGTTTTCTAAATTGTTTTTAAGTAATTTTTTTAGGTGCATTAACTCTTCATTTACTTTTTTTACCTCTTTTTCAAGCTCAAATGTCTCATTTGCAAATACACTACATGTTATTAGAATCAGAGAAATATATATTTTTTTAATCATCGAACTGCTCTCTTTTTATTCATCCTTTGACTCACAGAAGATAAGATTGGGGTTTCAATTTTTAAATAGTTAGTTCTCATCTGGTTAAATAAATATCCAACAAAAAAGTTTTTATTATTTTTACTCTCAACCTTATCAAAATAAAAAAGTTCTTCGTTTTTTATTTCATCAAAATCAATATCCTTTTTTAAAAGCCTCCAGCGCCCTTCTTTTTTTATAAGGATATCTTTTTCTTTTAAAATCACTCTCTGCTTTTCGATCTGACAACTAAAATGTGTAATAGTTCTTTTTCTGATAGCAGTTACAAACTGATCCGCTCTTATAGAAAACCCCTGTTTTACTACACTTGGCAGTGCAAATACATATTTATTGCTATTTTTATCCCACGCTTCAATTTCAAGTATTTTGCTATCTATAGATTTTATTTTTGCAATAGTATAGCTTTGAGTGTCTTCTAAAGATATTGGCTTTTGCCAGATACCATCTTTATATATTAATACATCATCAGAATTTAAATGAACTACTTTTCCATCTATCTCTAAGCGCTCTTTAGGCTCCAAACCATTTTTAGTTTTATAAATTTTTTGAAGTTCATCTTTGGAAAACCACTTAGAAGAAGCTAAAAGCTTTAAATCATCTCTTGTATCAATATCTTTTGTATTAACAAAATCGGTTGCCTTCAAAACAAAAAAATTGGTTTTATTTTGAGAATCTTTCATAAAATCTGCAAGATCCGTTTCCACTACAACTTTTACATTCTTTTTATCTATAGCTTTTAAAAAAACTACTAAAGGAGTTTTTATATCAGAGAATTCAAAACTGCCATTTTTATCTACCGCAACAAAAAACTTCTCATCTTCAATAACTTTTAAGATTTTTAAAGATTTTTTGAATTTTATCTCAAGTTTTTCTTCTTTGGACTTTGAATCTGGTCTTTTCTCTACAACTTGAACTTCTATCTCGTCTTTTATAGAGTTCATTGAAACATCAAACTTAAAAGGTTCTAAAAAAAGTGCTTTTGACACAATGTCTAAAGAAACCTCTTTTTTCTCACCTTTTTTTATGTAACTTGCTCTCACTAGCTTCGATGGCCTTGCAAAAATAAAAAATATTAATGCAGACAAAATCACTAAAAGTAAAATAAAATATGTAAAAATCTTATTTAATAGTTTCTCTTGAATCATTTCTTTTTGTTTTTTAAAAAATAGCTCTTTATTTTATATGATCTGAGAAAAAATTACAAAGAAAGATGTATATATTGCAAAAAATTGTATTAAATATTTTAATTAGTATTAAAAGAAGAGATATTTTATAGCCGCTTAGCCATAAAATATTTATAAGCCCTCTAAAAAGAGGATTAAAAACATAGGAGTCATATGGCTAAAAAAGTAACAGAAAAAATTAAAGAGGGAGTATCAGTAGAAGAGATCGAAAAGTTCGCTCGTAAATATACGAATGAAGTATTTTTGATTCTAGCTCTTATTATTGCTACTATTTCTAGTGTTTTCGGGTTTTTCACAGGCCCTAGTTGGAGTTTAATCTTTGCAGGACTTTTAGCAATAATCGGTATTGCCTTGCCTGTTCAGGTAGGTAAATTCTTGAAAAAAACATTAAAATTTCAAGCAACCGCTCCAAAAACAACTATTATTATAATCGGTATTGTTAGAATCATTCTAGCTGTATTTGTTCCACTTATCCTATTTGCAGAAATAGGGCTTTTAGCGGGTTACTCGTTTCATACAATAACAAGAGAACCCCACGGCGATGAGAGCCATTCAGAAGAGCTTCATTCAGGACCAAACTTAGAAGAGCACTTCTCTGAGCCTGAAGATCCGTCTGAAGATGAAGAACCTTCTGAAGATGAAGAACCCTCTAAAGAAGAATAGTACTTAAGATTCAATCGAGCTGAGAGAGCTTTTCCTATATAGGATATAATCTCTCAGCTTAATTTCATTTTCATTAAATATCTGATTTAAAGCTTTAGCAGCTAGCTTGATATTTTCATTCAAATCGTTTTCAGATCCCATTTTCAAATAATCCTCTAATTCCTTCCAAGCTATCATCTCTTCTTTTTCATTATTTAACTTAGCCTCTAAAAGAGCGATTCTAAGGAGGTTAAATGAATATAAAACAGCGCCTGCTGGAAGCGTTTCACTTTGTAGAAAGGATAAATCGCTTAGCATATTAGCTTTTAAGTCTTTTGAAATGTCAAGTGCTTTTACATAATCTTCTTTGTTTATTAAAAGAGCCACCTTTGCAAACTCATAATAAAAAGGAAGTTCATCTTTTGTTCTATCTAAAGCGCTAGAAGCTAAACTCTCGTCCTCTTCTAGAAATTTTTCATTAATTAAAAGGTTTTGAACGATAAGCCCTTCATATTTAGGTTTTAAGCTAGGATATTTTTTTATATAAGATTTTAGCTGAGATAGTTTCTCTCTATCATTATATGAAGAATCTTTCCAGCTACTATAGGTTTTTTCAACTAGCATCGAGCTATCTATAGGTTTTTTCTTAAAAAAAGGCTTTAGCTTATACAAAATGATATTTAGGAATACAACGCTTGCTAAAAGCGAGAAAAAATAGATTCTTTTTTCCATTATCCAAAGAAGCATTTTTTTCAGTTGCGGCTCTTCTTCAACTTTTTTTGATTTTGACTTTTTTGCCATATATAAACCCTTAAATATTTAATTAATAAAATCTAGCTTATATTAAAGATCATTTTTTTGAGAATTCTTTTATGCAAAAATTTATATAAATATTTTTAATAATATCTATCTTGAATATTATAGAAAAAAAAATAACAACTAAAAATCAATATTTTTAGTTGTTATTGCATATTTATAAACAAGCCCAAGATATGTAAAGTTAATAATCGGAATATCTCCCATGAAAAGATTCGTATTAATGACTTAATGGCTGTCCTGACTCTGAATAGAATGCCTTAATAGTTAATCCGTTAATCACTAGCCACCCGGCAAACAAGGCAACAGCCTTTTCAAAGTAACCCCATTTTACTTCCTCATCACTCTTTGCTTTTACATTTTTTGATGTCAGATTACTAACAATAACTACAAGAGTAAGTCCTAAATATCCAAAATTTACGATTGTCAGAGGCTCTCCTCCAATAAGATCCTTAGCTATATTTGAAACAGCTCCCGCTGTACTTGAGCCTCCAGAAACGATACCTCCCACTGCCCATGGAACAACATGATACAATGCTGGGGCCAAAGAAATAGCTGCAATTGCGCCTGCTACACATTTACCAGGACTATTAGAAACATAATTCAAAGCACTACTACAACCACTACGAATAGATTGAATTGCCATATTAAATTCTCCTATAATTTTGATTTTTAAAAATTTTTAATTAGTATACTTTCACTATGATTTCAATCAATTAATAATTAATATTACTTTAATGTTTGTAAAATAATAACTTTAATTAATCTATTTCATATTAATTTTTCATAAACTTTTTTCATTTCATCAATCATATTATCTTCAGAAAACTTGACTGCTAATTTTTTAGCGTTTACAGCACATTCATTTCTTAACTTTTCATCTTTTTGAAGTTTTAAAACTGCTTTAGCAACATCATGAGATGAAAAAATTGGCACTTGAATCCCGGTTTTTTTATCTATGCAAACCTCTTTTAAACCCCCTGTCTTGGTAGCAATAATTGGCTTTTGTAAAAAGAGGGCTTGCATAGATGCTTGAGACACACCTTCGTGAGCAGTGCTAAGTAGTGCAAAAACATCCAATGCATTTATAGCTGGATATGGATTTTCTAAATGATCGGTAAATATCATATTTTTTAGATTCAAATCTTTTGCCATCTTTATATATGAATCTTTGTGTCCTCCTCCGATAATTATAAATTTTATATTATTTTCGTTTTTATTTTCCAAAATTTTTGCAGCTTTTAAAAAATCAGCTATTCCTTTCCAAGATCTCATAAAACAAGCTGTTCCTACCAAAAAATCTTTTTCGTTAATACCGAAATCCTTTTTAAATTTTTTACTATCTTTAGGGTCCACTTTAATTTTCTCAAAATTCACACCGGTTGGAATTGATTTGCATTTTTTAGGATCTTTGTTTGCTTGTTTGATTATTATATCTGCTGCATCTTGGCAGGTCGTTACAACAAAATCAGCTAAATAGCCATATAAAAGCTTTGAGTTTAAGCCTTTTTTGATAGCAGTAGATAGATGCCGAGTCCTAATGATGGAAATATTTAAAAGTTTGGCAACGAGACCTCCTAGCCAAGCATCAGACGATGAGTGGGTATTTAAAATGTCTATTCTGTTTTTTTTTCATGATAATAGGAAGTGCTTTTATTAAAGTTTTTTTTTAATAATTAAAACAATTATTTTCATTGACCTAATTAAAAAACATGTTTACATTTTTAAGTACTTAATAAAATAAAGGAGGCAATCATGGCAGCAAGAATAGAGAGAACTTTACCAACTAGATTTGAATTACCAACAGCAAGATCATCAAAACAGATTTTATTATGTGTTTTTGATGTACTTTGCCAATCTCCTTTTTGTGAATTAAATCAAGATCAAATAAGGACTTATAAAAACGAAATTTCACCGTTAAAAGATCTTAAAGAAGAATCTGATAAATATTTATTAATAGCAGATAAATTGTCTAAAATTGCTTTTGCGATATTAACAAAAGAGATGCGTCAAAATGATTGTGCTTTTGATATATTTTTGAATTCACCTTGTCATGAAGCTATGAAAGACTTAAATCAGGTCTACCAAGAAATTTTTTATCTGTATTTTGAAAAAGAAGATATTGGAAAATCTATTGATATAGCAAAAAAAATGACTACTGGAGAATCACAGGATCTATTGTTTGTTAAAATAGCTAGATATTATTTACAAAAAAACAATCCTAAAGCAGCATCTGAAATTGTTAGAGAAGAGCTGGGCTGTTCTTTTTCTAAACAAGAAAAATTGTTCACTGAAATTGCTAAATATTATTTACAAAAAGACAAGCCTGAAGCAGCAGCTAAAATTGTTAGAGAAGATCTGAAATATTCTTCTTCTAAACAAGAAAAATTGTTCATTGAAATTGCTGAATATTATTTGCAAAAAGACAAGCCTGAAGCAGCAGCTAAAATTGTTAGAGAAGATCTGAAATATTCTTCTTCTAAACAAGAAAAATTGTTAGTTGAAATTGCTGAATATTATTTGCAAAAAGACAAGCCTGAAGCAGCAGCTAAAATTGTTAGAGAAGATCTGAAATATTCTTCTTCTAAACAAGAAAAATTGTTAGTTGAAATAGCTAGAGCTTTTCTAAGAGATGGAAAAAAGCTACAAGCTGAGAATACAGCAAGTTCTATAAGCAATGCAACTTTGAAAAAGAAGATTTTATCAGAAATTGAATAAGTGAAAATATTCTGTTTTTTTAGATGGTTTAAAAATCAAATGTAAAAACAATAATTTTAATAATTCGTTTTCATTTTCCAAGATTTTTGCAGCTTTTAAAAAATCACTAATCAAAGGATCTGCTGGACTAGCATCAGTCCTTCTGAACCCGCCACTCCTGAAGTTATTGCTGGTACGGGAACTTACATTGAAACTTTCGCACTTATGTGATGAAAAAAAAAATAAACTAGAATAAAATTAAGCACTAGAAATTTCATTAATGGAGGTAAATAATGACAACTCTAAGATCTTATCAATATACTTATTCATCGGGATCTGAGCCTAATCGAACCATTGATTTTGTGCGAGAAGATAATAATACTTATTCACTGTGTGCTCAAGTTAGAACTCTCGGTGAACATCCTAGAGAGATTTCTTCAGTCCCAGCATATAGAATAAGCGTGGAAATGGAAACGACTTCTGAAAAAACCGCTTCGCTTCATAGAGCTTACTCGACAGGAGAATCTCATCCTTTAAGAGTAAACACAATGGATGATATGTCAATAACGGAGCAAAATGCAGTTTGTCAGAGAATAAGACCTAATTTTCAGGATGGACCAGGATATCGTATTGAAATAACAAATGATGTCGGTGGTGGTGGTTATGAGAAAGTTGTCCAATTAAACCTATTCGATCCAAGTTGATCTGTGAAGGTTTATTATGGACAAACAACATAGGAAGCCCTATCATTCTAAGCTTAAGCTAGATGTCTATTAACCTGAATATAGTTAGCCAGTTTCAAGTTTTTATTGCACTATTTAATTTTTTATAAACTTTTTTCATCTCATCTATCATATTATCTTGAGAAAATTTCAAAGATAATTTTCTGGCATTTTTAGCATACTCTTCTCTTAATTTTTCATCTTTTTGAAGTTTTAAAATTGCATTGGCAACATCCCTAGATGAAAAAACAGGAACCTGAATCCCGGTTTTTTTATCAATGCACACCTCTTTTAAACCACCTGTTTTTGTTGCGATGATTGGCTTTTGTAAAAAGAGGGCCTGCATAGATGCTTGAGACACTCCTTCATGAGCTGTGCTAAGTAGTGTAAAAACATCCAAAGCATTGATAGCTGGAAATGGATTTTCTAAATGATCGGTAAATATCACATTTTTTAGATTCAAATCTTTGGCCATCTTTATATATGAATCTTTATGACCACCACCAATTATTATAAATTTTATGTTTTTCTCTTTTTCCAAAATTTTTGCAGCTTTTAAAAAATCATCTATTCCTTTCCAAGATCTCATAAAGCAAGCCGTTCCAACTAAAAAATCTTTTTCATTAATATTAAAATCTTTTTTAAATTCTAAACTATCTTTTGGATCCACTTTGATTTTCTCAAAATTAACACCTGTTGGAATAGATTTGCACTTTTTAGGATCTTTGTTTGCTTGTTTGATTATTATATCTGCTGCATCTTGGCAGGTTGTTACAACAAAATCAGCTAAATAGCCATATAAAAGCTTTGAGTTTAAGCCTTTTTTGATAGCAGTAGATAGATGCCGAGTCCTAATGATGGAAATATTTAAAAGTTTGGCAACGAGGCCTCCTAGCCACGCATCTGAAGATGAGTGGGTATTTAAAATGTCTATTCTGTTTTTTTTCATGATGTAGAGAAGTTTGAAAAATGAAATAAACCAAAAAGCCTTTTTAAATCTAATCTCATATGTTAAAAAGCCTGAGTTTTTTGCATGCTTTATAAGACCGCCATTTTTCTCAACTCCAATAATTATTTTATGGCCTAGTTTTTTCATACCAAGAGATTCTTTTAAGATTCTCATTTCTTGGCCGCCCCAGCCAGGTGAAGCTTCTAGATGTAAAATATTTAAAAATTTTTTCATTATCTTAAGCACCTATATATATAAGCAAAATATGGCAATTTCTAATTAGATTAGCTATTATATTAGATTAACCCAATTTTTATGATATGAAAAAAAAGTCAGCCGCTTTAATTTACGGAGATAATCCAAATTACATAGATCATTTAGCTCCACTTTGTCATTATTTAAAAATCCCTCTACTTACAAATATCGAAGAAATTTTTGATATAACAAAAAAATACTATCCAAATGTAGATGTAAAACATATCGAAAACAGGGACATAAATTTTTATACAGTTAAGAACTTTGATAATATTTTTGCTTGCACTCCGAAAAATATGTTCGATACCGAGTTTCGTTTGCAACAAGATATTTTAAATAAAGAGATCAATATCTTTTGGTGCCCTCATGGGAATTCAGATAAGGGTAAAACTATTTTATTTTTCGAAGGATTGAAAAATGAAAAAAATGTTTTAGTCTATGGCAAGAAAATGATAGATATCTTAAAAGAGAAAAAAGTTTTTCATACTATTAAAAATATTTTTGAAATAGGAAACTATAGATTAGATTATTTTCAAAAATTTAAAAACCATTTCAAAAAAATCATAAAAAATGAAATTTCAAGAAATATTTCAAATAAAAATTTAAATCTTTTATATGCCCCAACCTGGGAAGATAAAGAAAAGTCTTCTTCTTTTTTTAAATATATCGATATTTTACTAACAAAACTCCCCAATCATTACAATCTTATCGTAAAAATACATCATAATTTAATCACTCAAAACGAAACTAAAATCGAGATTATAAAACTTAAACACTCTAAAAAAAACATCATGTTTTTAGAGGATTTTCCCCTGATCTATCCTCTTCTAGATTTTATCGATATATATATAGGTGATTTTTCATCGATTGGATATGACTTTTTATCATTTGATAAAGCTATGTATTTATTAAAACCTCAAAACAAAAAACTTTTCTCTGAGCTTTTTGATATTGGCTATGTAATTGATGATGATAATATTTTTGAAACTCTTGAAAAAAATAAATTACTAAATCCATCCCATAGTAGTAAAACTCTCATTTACAAAAGAAAAAAGCTATATGATTACACTTTTAAGAAAAATACAGATTTAGAAAAGTTAAAAAAAATGATTGTTAGTTAGAAAAAAAGGATTTAATACTTTGGAAAAGAAAATAGCAGCCGTAAATTTTTCAAGCTCTTATCTCTTGCTAGATCATATAGCTCCACTTGCCTACATTTTAGATATACCTCTTTTTGTAGATGATGAAAAAAGTTTTGATCTTCTAAAATTTTTTTATCCTCAAGTGAATTCTCATCTAAATGAAAATCTTTCCCTTCAATTTTTAGCAAAAGATTTTGATACTTTGATATCTTGCAATACTTGGTTTACAGAAGATAAATTTTTTCTTAAAAACTTTTATAATAAAGATATTAATCTTATTTTTTGTCCTCATGGGAACTCAGATAAAGGACATATAAACAAAGCTAATATGCTAGCTTACGCAATGCAAGATATGGTTTTTCTATACGGAGATCACATGAAAGATCTTTTAAAAAATTTAGACGTTTATAAAAAATTAAAAAAACATGTAACTATCGGAAATTTTAGACTCGAATATTATAAAAAATTAAAAAAATTTTATGATGATATTGCAGAGAAAAAGATATTTTCAAAATTAAGCAAGAATAAAAAAACAATTCTATATGCCCCCACTTGGAAAGATTTAGAAAACTCCACCTCCTTTTTTCAAATCTTAAAAAAACTAACTCAAAATGTTTCAAAAGACTTTAATCTTATTATTAAACCCCACCCAAACCTAGAAGAGAAAAATCCAGTAGAGTTTTATCAATCCCTTCCAAAAGATCTGCCCTCAAATGTTCTTTGGTTAGATAATTTTCCCCTCATTTACCCTCTTTTAAATAAATGCGATATATACTTAGGTGATTTTTCATCAATCGGATACGATTTTTTATATTTTCAAAGACCAATGTTTTTTTTAGATCCTTTTGAAAGAGACAAAAAAAACCCAAGTCTCTTTTTGCAAAATTGCGGGCAGAAAATTGATAAAGAAAACTGGAATAACATAATTTCTTTTATTCAAAAAAATGAAAACTCAAATTTTAAAGAAAAACAAAAAAAGATTTATGAATATGCTTTTGGAAAAACTTTTGAAATCAGAGCTCTTAAACGAAAAATTCTTAAAAATTTCTAAGTTACATTAAAATTTCTTCGGAAGCATCCATACAGCGCTTCAAGTCTGGTTTTTGAGCAGTTTTTTATAATTAATATAACTTTCATTAAACTAAGAAACACTCTTTTTTTATAAAAACTATTTGACAATCATTTTTGATAATATAAAAATATTTTTTAAAATTTGAAAAAGAAGTAATTATAATGGTCACCAGAATCATAAAAAATTCGTCTAGGACAAAGATTGAACCATCAGAATATGCAAATCTTTTAAAAGAATTAAAAGAAAAAATCGCCACTTGTCAATTAAAAGCTGCCTTAGCGGTTAATAAAGAATTAATTAAACTCTATTGGGAATTAGGAAGGGAGATAGTAACTAGACAAAAGAAGGAAACTTGGGGAACAAAGATTTTAGAAACGATTGCTAAAGATCTGCAAAAATATTTTCCAGGAATTAAAGGATTCTCAAGATCGAATATTTTTAGAATGCGCGCATTTTATTTAACATATGCAAAAGTCGCACAGCCTGTGCGACAATTAGAAAAACTTCCTGTTTTTCTAATTCCTTGGGGGCATAATATTGTAATTTTTCAACGGTTGAATTCTATAAAAGAAAAAATATGGTATGCTAATATGACCATAGAGCATGGATGGTCGAGAAGTTTTTTAGAAATTGCAATTAACTCGAACTATTTTGCAAGGTATGGAAATGCCGTTACTAATTTTAAAGAGCGCCTTCCCGACGCTCAATCAAAATTAGCAGAGCAAACCATAAAAGACCCATATAACTTTGATTTTTTAACTTTATCAAATAACTATAAAGAAAGAGAATTAGAAAATGGTCTTATAAAACATATAGAAAAATTTCTCATTGAGCTAGGCCAAGGTTTCTCTTTTGTTGGTAGGCAATATCATCTTGAGATTGGAAATGAAGATTACTATATAGACCTTTTATTCTATCATTTGAAACTTAGATGTTATTGTGTAATAGAACTTAAGAATACTAAGTTTAAACCTGAATATGTCGGTAAAATGAATTTTTATCTCTCAATAGCAGACGATCTTTTGAAAAAAAAGGGAGATAATCCTTCAATTGGTCTTATTTTATGTAAGACTAAAAATACATTCACAGCTGAATATGCTCTAAGAGATATTCATAAACCAATGGGAATTTCTGAATATGAAGTTAAAATATTAGAATCTCTTCCAGATGATTTAAAAAGCTCTCTTCCTTCTATTGAGGAGATTGAAGAACAGTTGACTAAATAAGATATTTTAATATAATTCAAAATCATAAAGAGTATTTATAAAAAATTTATAAGATAAAGGTGCTCGAAAATCATCTATGATTAAAATCATAAATTTAGAACATTTATAATTTTTTAAGATTGAGAATAATAAATTTTCTATAAGAATTAGAGATCTTTTTACTCTTCAATCTCAAAGCCAAGAGGAGGTAAAATCAAAACAACTTCTATCTCATTTAAATTGCTAGCTGTTGGTTTAGCCTCTATGTTATATGCATAGTCTCCATCTTCCAAATCATATACCTTTGTAACAAGGCCTACATTTAAACCCTTTGGAAAAATTCCATCCATGCCAGTTGTTACTAAAAGATCCCCTTTTTCAATTAAAGCAACTCTTTTAGATTCAGGATCTAAAATTATTTTACCAGATTTTAAATCTCTAGCTGGCCCCTCTTCATCTGCATAGTCATAGTTGAAACCAACTCCTTTTAGTTTGGTTCCCTTGGAGCGCCAAAGAGGCTGAGACGTGCCATGAAGCTCTCCTTTTGCTAGATACTTATCCTCTTTTTGATTTGTTAATCTACTATTCAAACTAATTAGCTTATCCAAAAAATTCTCTTTTTCATCTTTAGAATAAAATAGATTATCTCTTGCATATACATGATTTTTTAATGAATCTATAATATTTAAAAGACTCTTATCTTGAATACTTCCCCGAACAGCTCTTACAGATGGTATAAACCCTGAATCTGTGATTAAACGAACTCTAGAGTGTTTTTGGCCAACATATTCAACGATCCCTATTAAATTGTTACCGATTACAACAGGAGAGTTTTTAGCAATTATTAGCTTAGATAGTTGTTCATTATTTTTTTCACCAACATTTATCCATATACTACTACTCCAAGAAGATGCTGATCTAAAAATAACTTTTGCAGATAAAGCTTGATATTCTACTTTTAAAATCTCTTTTAATTCCTCTGCTCTTCTTTGAAAAAAATCTTTTAGATATATATCTTTTTGATCCTCATCATTTAATATTTTGAACTTATCAACTTGATCTTCAATTCTATTTTCAAAAAAAAGCCATTCGTAAATTCCATTAATCTGATTTTTTAACATCGTATTTTCTAAAAGAAGTTTTTCCATCTCAATTTTATTATCACTTTGAGAAATGGTTCTATCAGGCGTCTTTAATAAAAATTTAGATGAATTACTAGTTGGAATAAATGAACTAATCGCAAAATTTCTAAATTTATCTACCTTATTTTTTGATATACTCATCATAGATAACATAAAAAAAGCGAGTAACAAAAAAGGAAAATAATTTGGTTTTCGCATGTTTTTTACACCTCTTAATAAAACACTTTAATTTAGATTAAATTTTCATAAAAGAACTTTTATGAAAATTGTTATTATTTTCATGATTTTAATTTCTTGAGAGCGTTTGATAGGACTTAAAGCGATGATATTTGCACGATCTTGTCGTTTTTCGACAAGATCTTGCAAAAATTACATTAAATTGTTACATTTATGTTAGATATAGTCGTAATGTGACAAGATGAAACAAAAAATATTATTTGCAATACTCAAAAAATGGCCTAAAAGCTATATAACATCCAATGAAATTAAAATTCAATTGAACATCTCTTATTATTCAACTCACTCGCTATTAAAGAGATACACCAGAGATCGATATTTAATCAGACTTAAAAAAGATTTTTATCTTATATCGGACAAGGTTAAAGAGACTAAGCCTAATGTGTTTGAATTAGCTTCAGTTCTTTACGGGCCTTCCTATATAAGTCTTGAATCAGCCTTAAGCTATCATGGCCTCATACCGGAAGCTGTAATAACTACAACCTCGGCTACTTCCAAAAGAAGCAAAAATATTGAAACTGAAGTTGGCTATTTCTCTTATTATCATGTGCCAATTAAAATATTTCATATTGGAGTAAGTGGCATATTAGATAATAACTCAAACATCTTTATAGCAGATCCCATCAAAGCAATAGCTGATATTATATATGTTAAGAAAAAGTCATGGCCAAATATTATTGCTCTTTCCAATGATTTAAGAATTGATGTTGAAAATTTACAGTTTACAGATTTAGAGTTACTACAAAAATTAGCTAATACTTATCCAAATATTAGAACGAAAAAAGTTTTAAATATTTTACTAAAGGATTTAGATCAATGAGTTTAGATATAGTCGAAAACAAATTTAATGAATATCAACCAAAAACAAAGCAAGAAGAGATAAATGCTTTTAAAGAGATCTGCCAAGAGATCGTTTTATCAGGACTAGCAAGAAGTGATTTTTTTAAAATCGGAGCATTTCAAGGAGGTACTTGTTTAAGAATTTTATATGGACTCAAAAGGTTTTCAGAAGATTTGGATTTTATTTTATTAAAACCTCAAAAATCTTTTCAATGGTCGCTATTTTTAAAAACTATTGCTTTGGAATTAGAATCATTTGGACTTGAATTTGAAATTATCGATAGATCCGATGTCGAAAACGTAATAAAAAAAGCCTTTTTGAAACAAAACTCTTTTGGAAAAATTCTAAAATTAAAACACGATTTTTTGCCATCTGATAGAAAATCTATAAAAATAAAACTAGAAATTGATGTTAATCCTCCTCTGGGCTCTACCTATTCTAATCACTATTTAGATTATCCATATCCTTTTTCTATATTAGCTCAAGATCTTCCGAGTCTTTTCGCAAGTAAATGCCACTGTCTATTATGCAGGAAATATATAAAAGGTAGAGATTGGTTTGATTTCATATGGTACATTTCTAAAAAAGCTCAAATAAATTATGACTTATTAAAAAATGCACTTTTTCAAGCAGGCCCATTTAAAGGACAAAAACTAACTATTCATAAAAATTGGATAATCAAAAACTTAAAAGATAAAATTGATGGAATTGATTGGAAATCGGCTCGTTTTGATATTGAAACATTTTTAAAATTAGAAGACAGAAAATTTATTGAACATTGGAATAGAGATCTATTTTATGAAATGTTAAAAAAACTAGAAGTTATTTTAAAATAACCCTTAGATATCATTATCATGGCCTCTAGCAACATAATTATACATAATGAAAAATTTTCTCTAGCATAATCTAAATAACCTCTATGGGAATTTACTACCGCTGCCATAATTAATCTCAATATTTTTTAATAATTTTTACAAAAATAGATGAAACAATTCGTTGATTAAATTAATTCGATCAAGTTTTATTCTTCTTCCATAAGATCTAAAAAGGCTTGAAGCTGTTTTGCTCTTGTAGGATGTCTCATTTTTCTAAGCGCCTTCGCTTCAATTTGACGAACTCTTTCACGAGTTACTTTAAAACGAACACCAACTTCTTCCAAGGTTTTAGGTTTACCATCCATAAGACCAAATCTTTCAATTAAAACAGTTCTCTCTCTATCTGTTAGAGTCTCTAAAACTTCATTTAATTTGTCTTTTAAAATTGTGTATCCTGTAGCTTCCGCTGGAGATTCAATTGTTGTATCTTCCAAAAAGTCACCGAATTGAGATTCCCCGCCATCTCCAACTTCTGCTTGCAGTGATATTGGATGTTGAGCTATTTTATAAATTTCTCTAACTCTTTCAGGAGTGATTCCAAGCTCTTTTGCAAGTTCTTCAGGAGTTGGCTCTTTTCCTGTTTCCATCGTCAGTTTTTTAGCGCCTCTTAAAACCTTATTGATGGTTTCAATCATATGAACTGGAATTCGAATAGTTCTTGCCTGATCAGCGATTGCTCTTGTTACCGCTTGTCTAATCCACCAAGTTGCATATGTAGAAAATTTGTATCCTCTTCTATATTCGAATTTTTCAACAGCCTTCATTAGGCCCATGTTTCCTTCTTGAATAAGATCTAAAAAGGAAAGACCACGATTTGTATATTTTTTTGCAATAGAGATAACTAAACGAAGATTGGACTCTACCATTTCTCTTTTAGCTTCTTGGCTTTTGTCCATCCACCGCTGCAGCATTCTTACATCTTTTTTAAACTGATTTAGAGTTCTACCAGCAGCGAGCTCCCTTTTTTCTAATTTTCTTTTTGCAGCAGTTAGCTTAACTTTTGCAAATTTATTTTTTTCAGCTCTAGGAATTAACTCTGCTATCTCCTTTTCAAGTAATAAAAATCTATCGTATGAAGATAAAATAACTTCACCAAAATCATCTATAACGTTAGGTCTACAAGCAAAATATCGCAGATATGATTGAGCTCTGATTCTGCATTTTTCTAACTCTTCATCAATCTTTACTTTGTCTTCTTTTTTTAATTTAGGATCTTTAAGTTTTATAAGTAGACCCTCTAAATATTCATCTTCTCTTTTCAGAAGCTCACAAAGTTTCGGAAGCATCTTTATATAATGGGTTTTATCAAGGACTTCTTTTTCAGCAATAACTTTATCAAATCTATCTTTTCCAGTTATTAAATAATGAGCAATTGAGATAGCTTCTCTTGTTGAATAACGAAAACGCATAATTATTCTTTGAACTTGCAGCTGCGCTTTTTCTATTCTTTTGGATATCTCAACTTCCTCTTCTCTTGAAAGCAAAGGAACAGATCCCATCTCTTTTAGATACATTCTTACAGGATCATCAGAAGATCCCTCTGGTCTTTTGGGAAGAGTCTCTAACTCTTTTGCTTCTTTTTTTCTCTCTTTTTGCTTTTCTACTTCTGTTTGATTTAATATTTGAATATCCAATCCACTTAAAAAAATAAGAACATGATCAATTTGATCAGCTGAGTCATATGACATTGGCAGGATCTCGTTGATCTCTTCATATGTAATATAGCCCTGTTCTTTAGCTATAGTTACAAGCTCTTCAACTTTTTGTTGGTGTTTTGGATCTGTAAATTCACTGATTGTTGCTTCTTTGATATTTGTCATAATAAGAAAAGGTACCTCATTTGGCGTTAATAATATCAAATTGAATACTTTAGATAAATATAAAATAAATTTTAGTATTTATCCAATTTTTTGAAAGCTAAAAACATAGTATTTTAAAGCGACAAAGTACCCAAAAACTACAAAAGTTATAATGCTATATACTAAATTTTTGATAGGAAAACTCTTCTCTATAGCTGAAATCTTTGGATTTTTTTTGTTATACCATATAAAAAAATCTTTTTTTAAAATTTTTTCTTTGAAATCTAAAGCCGTGATTTCATTTATAAACTTTGCATCAAACTTTTTTACGTTATAAAAATTTTTATCACCTATTTTAAAATTATAAAAAGCCAACACTTCAAATTTTTCTTTTTTGCCCTCTATAACATCAACTTTTTCTACTCTAGCTCTAATCTTACTATCTAAAGTAAAAAATTTATTGATTTGATAAGCTGTCTTAAAACTGATCCCCAGAAGGATCAGAGCAGCTACCGATAAAGTAATTAACCATCTAATTTTGTAATTCATACTAAAAATGTAACAAAAATGATTTTTTTTTTGTAAAAAAAATAAAATCTATCTATTATTATGTCCAAAATAGAGAAAATTATATCTAAAAGATATTTAGAGGTGTTTTTTCAAAAAAGCAATTTAAAACATATAAAAAAAATTATACAGGAAAAAAAATGGCAGAAGAAAAAGAAAAAAAGAAGAAAGTAAAAAAACCTACAGCGATGAAAAGAATTTTACAATCTGAAAGAAGAAATGCTAGAAATACTCAGTTTAAATCTAGAGTAAAAACAGCTCTGAAAGATTTAAAAGCCTCTATAGAAAAGAAAGAAACTAAAGAAATTATTTTAAAAAAATTGGATCTTATATATAGTCTCATGGACAAAGCTGTTAAGAAAAAGGTTTTTAAGATAAATAAAGCTAATAGAATCAAGTCAAGATGTTCTAAAATAGCTTAACTTTAGTAACTTAAAAACCTCCTAAACAAGGAGATTTATATGGCTTCAGTTACTTTGCCTCCAAGAACATATAGAGAATGGTTTCAAGCATATTACATATTACCTAATAGAGGACCTCAGAAAATTTCAACCCTATGCACTGAAATGGAAACAGAGCTGGGGCAAGTTGGAGTTGAAAGAGATATCGGTGAGTTAGGAACCTTTCTTGCAAAATTTGTTGCAACCTCAAATGGAATGGAAGGGCCCTTCACTATAGCTGAAGGTAAGCATCAAGATTTTGCTAATTTATATAGAGATTTTGAAAAACGTTTTTCAAAATTAGAACTCCAAGAAAGAAAACTCAATCTTTATTTAGGAAAAAATGAAGATGCAGATCCAAATATCTTAAATAAGCTTGGTTTTTTAACAAATAAAATGGATGCAATGAGAAAAACAAGAGCTGAGTTTCTCGTTATCTTTAACAAGTTAAACTTTGTTCCTTATAATAGGATTTTCCAATCAGCCGCAAATGTATTCATCTTTACCCCTTTACAAAAAGTAAGCAGCATTTTTAAAACAAAAAAGATTGAAACTTTAGCTTTAGCCTCTTTTGTAGCAATCGCTGGATATTCTGTAATGACAAACACTAATACTTCATTTTTAGTAAAGGCTACGGTTCCTCTGTTTTTTATGTATATAGGACATCTTTTTTCTAAAACTTACTATAACTTAAATACGCAACCTATCGAACCTCAAACTGTTAGCTTTACAATATCACCTCCCAGTTCACCGAGACGCTAATTTAAAATTAGTTTTGTTTTTTTATAGATAAGGCCGATCTTTTAAAAGAGCTAACTTTTATTAAATCTTTGACTATCTTTTTTGTGGAAAAAATTGAAAATTCATTTTTAGCTCTAGTGACAGCTGTATAAAACAGCTCTTTACCAAAGTTTTCAGATCCATCTGGAATAATTATAACTACTTTTTTAAATTCACTACCTTGAGATTTATGAATTGATATTGAGTATGCATATTCATAAGAGTTTAAATAGAAAATCTCAAATTTCTGAATTTTATCATCTATTTGAAAATAGGCTTCTTTCCTAATTGGACCATCTAATGTCTTTTGAATTTTTAAAATTCCAAACTCCCCATTGAAAAGATCTAAGTTATAATTATTTTTGGTGATAATTATTGGAACGAATAAATAATCATTTAACTTAGCCTTATTATAAAATAGGGAAAAGATCTCTTGATTTAGAGTCTCTACTCCAAAAGGACCTTTTTTAATGGCTGATAAAATAATAAAATCTTTTAGCTGACTAAAAAGATCTTCAATTTTTATATCTTCAGA
This sequence comes from Candidatus Anoxychlamydiales bacterium, assembly GCA_011065045.1. Classification (GTDB taxonomy): domain Bacteria; phylum Chlamydiota; class Chlamydiia; order Chlamydiales; family SM23-39; genus JAAKFX01. Next base: position 13,179 of record JAAKFN010000002.1, on the reverse strand, counting down.
GGCTCTTTTAAAAAAAGAGGGCTTTTCCATATCTAAAATTACTTTTTTAGCATGATAGATATCTTCAATATCATAAAAATTACTTTTTGCAAAAATTTCATCTAAAGCTTTTTCATCTGAGTTTTTTATAGCATTCGCTAAATCTGTAATTTTAGAATTTTCAAATCTTTTAGCCTGTTTTAAGTGAACTTTTTCAATATTTTCAAGACTTGAGATTTCAGAAAAAACATTACCACTTTCAATTGGAGGCAGTTGATTTGGATCTCCTATAAAAATAATTCTTGATCCCTTTTTTCTAGAATTTAACAAATGAGCCGTTAGTTTAAGATCTAACATAGATGCTTCATCAACTATTATCAGATCGTAATTTAATTTGCTTTCATCAAAAAATTTTGGTTTGCCCTCTTTTAGATTTAAAAGAAGATGAAGCGTTTTAGCATCTATATTTACATCATCTACAACCTTTAAAATTTTTGATTTTAAATGAGATGTGGCTTTACCGGTAAAAGAGGTTATAGCTATTTTAAGATTATCTTTTTTTGAGCTATCAAAACTTTTTGATAAAATCTCTATCAAATGAGAAGCTACATATGTTTTTCCAGTTCCAGGACCTCCTAAAATTAAGCTAATAGAATTAAAAAAAGTATTTTCTACAGCTTTTTTTTGCTCTAAATTTAAAAATTTTTCATTTTCTAGGGTTTCAAAAAAAATATCTTCATCAAAAAGTTTTGTTGGGACTTGATTCTCAAGCCTTTCAAGGTTCTTTATAATCTTTTTCTCAAAAACAAAGTTTTTTTGAAGATAATAAAAGTTTTTAAATTTGCAAACAGGTTTTTTTGGATAATCTTCATCTGAATTATCCCCTTGATACAAAATTTGATCAGATAAATTTTTAGATCCTAAAATAACTTTTTTTACAAAAGCATCGATATCTAAAAAATCTTTTGTATCCATGTTCAAATCCTCTAAACTTGGATATATTGTAGTATCATCTTTTATCTCTATTGAGATAAAACCAAATCTTGAAATTAAAAAAAGATAAGCTAAAAAAATAGCTTCATCATCAGTTTTAGGATCTAAGTAAGTAGCAAAAAATATATCTAAAGTAGAAAAGAAATCTTTTTCTTTCAGCTCATTTAAATATGAAAATTTCAGTTTATCTTTTATCTCACCTAACATTTAATCTGCTCTTTTTGTTATGCATCTGATCTAATATTTTTAGATCAGGAAAGAAATGGTAAATCCCTAAATTATTAATTTCTGAGCCGTAAGAGTTTGTAATGCCTCTTAAAAATATATAAAAAACACCGCCGAATACTTTTTCAAAATCCTTGTTTAATACTTTTAAATGCCTTTTTAAGCTTTTTGTGTAAATTGCAGCTTGTAAATAATAATTATGCAAGTTCATCTCTTCTTCGATATTTTTTTTATCATAGTCTTTAGAAAAATCACCCAAGTAATTGGATTTCCAATCAATAATATAATATTTTGATTGATGCTCAAACACCAAATCTATAAATCCCTTCATATAATCTTTTTTCCAGGAAAACAAAAACTCTACCTCTGGTTGAAAATTATTAAATTCAACATCTTTTAAACAAAAGCTATCCTCTTTCAAAAGAGGAGCACATAGGGTATTGTCAATAATTGAAAACACCTCTTTTTCAAAATTTTTAAGTTCACTCTCTTTAATAAAATCTTGAACTATATTTAAAATATCTGCTTTTTGAAAACTTTTTTTATAAAAAACATTTTCTAAGATTTTATGAAAAACCTCTCCAACCTCAGGCCCTTTTGGTAAAACACTTTTTTGTTTTTTCTCTTCTATTTTTATATCTAAAGTAGATGTTAGAGATGAAAATGAATAGATATAGCGAGATTCAAATTTTTTACTAAAATCTGTAAGAGATTCGGGTTTAGACAAATAAATATTTTCTTCTTTTTCTTGAATTGATACAGGCGCTGCAGAATCAATAAAACTTAAACTAATATTTTTTTTGTCTTTTAAAATAGAAAATTTCTCTAAAAGAGTTTTTTTAGGGATTGTGTCTTTAGTCTCTAATATGTGAGACAGAAAATATTCCATAGCAGAATACTCCCCATCTAAAATTGGCTTTTCTTTTAAATCGATAGCTAGTGGTAGATATACTCTATATTTTGCTCTAGTTATTGCAACGTAGAATTGTCTCATTTTTTCAGCATCCATCTCTTTTAAATCCAGATATTGAGATGCTTTTGATTTAGATGCTAGACCTAGAGCAAAGACAATGTCATATTCCAATCCTTTTGACATAAAAGTTGTTAAAATATGAACGCCATCTTCAAAGTTTTTAACATTTTTTAGCTTCTCATCATCTTGATCTAAAAGATCCAGTTTTTTAAAAAAACTAAGTAAATTATGTGAACCCAAATTTTTCTCAGCTAAAATAAGCTCGATAAGTGAAGTCGTATCTAGGTAAAAATTTATATCCTTTTTTTTAGCAATATTTTCTAAAATTGAAAAGTTTTCAAAAGATATTTCAAAAAAGTGATGAAAAAATTCTCCTAGATTTTTTTTATTTAAAATAGATTTTAAAAAATGAAATTTCTCTAAATATTTTGAGAAATTTTGCAAATCAATATTTTTTAAATCTTGAAGGTTTAATTGAACAAATGGTCCCAGCAGTGCAATTTTAACTTTATTTAAATTATTCGGATGAATGCATGCATCTATAAACTCTTTCATAGCATTTAAACAAATAGAATTTTTTAAAGATTCTGCCCTTGGAGTCTGCGAGTTTATTGAAAACTTTTGAAGATAGCTTTTTAATCTTTGAGCTTGAAATCTATCTTTTATTAGAACGGCAAAACTTTTATTTGAAAACTTTTGACAATTTTTTTTAAGTCTTAAAATCTCGTTTGCAATAAATGTAAAATTTTTTATCTCCATTTCATCTGTAGACCATTTCTTTACTTTATTTCCCTCAGACATAAAAAAATGAATGGGAGCTTTATCATCTTGAAAATCAAACTCTTCATCTAAACCAGCTTTTATGGGGATATATTCTAAACTACTCTCAATATTAGGTAGTTTTAACCAATTTTTTGAATACTCTTTAGATAATAAGGCGTTTAATGAGTCGATAAGTGGCTTTGTAGAGCGATAGTTTGTGTCCAGATAGTTAATCTCATCAATTTTTTTTGTAGCTTCTAAATAGGTATATAAATCAGCTTTTCTAAAGCTGTAAATGGATTGCTTCGGATCCCCAATTAAGTAAAAAGCTAAAATTTTATCATTTTTTAAAAATAGAGTTTTAAAAATATCAAACTGAATGGGATCTGTGTCTTGAAACTCATCGATGATAGCTGCTTTATATCTATTTTTTAGTTTTTTTGAGAAATTTTCATTTTTACAAGCTTTTTGCATTTTTTGTAAAATCTTATCGAATGTAAAAATCTCATTTGTTTCTAAAAAATCATCAACAAAAGAAGCTATATCTGAAGTTAAATTATAAAATAAAGCATTTGCATCTGTTGCTTTTTTTATGATTGGATAGAAAGTTTTCTTTAAATCTTCTAAAACTTTTGGGAGCTCATAATCTAGAGCTTTTACTTTTTTATTTTTTTCATCTAAAAATTCAAAAACTGAAAGCCTGTTTTTTATGAAAACTTTAAAATCATCTATTAAGCACTCTTCTTTATTTATAGTGTTAATCAATGATTTTAACTGAGAGTGAAAATCTTCGTTTCTATATTTCGTTATCTTCTTAAAGTTTTTAGAAATTTTTTCAAAATCCCCTATCTCAAATGCTTCATCATAAGCTTTTGATTTTTTAAAATTTTCTATGGATTTTTTAAAATCATCAAAAAGCAAAGGCCAACTTTGATTCTGTGAATCTAGATCCAACGAATCTAGATCCAACGAATCTTGATCCAATGAATCTTGCTTCTTAGAGGCTTGATCTTGAGAGTTTAAATTTTTATCTAGATTTTGAAAAATTTTTAATACTAAATTATCTATGTCTTTTTGCTCTCTTACTAAAATATCGATTTGTTCAGGCAAATATTTTTCTGAATCAATGAAAAATTTTAAATAATCAATAATTTTATCTTTTATAAAAAAAACATCATTTTTTTCATCTATATCTATTAATACATCTGCTTCAAATGCAAATTCACTCAGCGCTTTAAAACAAAAACTATGTATTGTAAAAATGTTCGCTGTTTCAAAAAGATCTAATGCATCTTCTAATGTAGCTATTTTATCTTTCTGCCCTCGATAATCAGTTAAATACGAAAAAGTTTTTTCTAAATCGTGACTGCTGGCTTTTAATATATTTATGGCTTCACTTAAATTTTTTCTAATTCTAAATTTAAGTTCTTTTGTCGCTGCATTTGTGAAAGTAACAACTAAAATCTCTTCAATATTTAAATCTTCTTTTTCTAATAAAAGCCTTACAAATAAATGCTCAATTGCAAAAGTCTTACCAGTGCCAGCAGATGCTTCTATTAGCTTTTTACCAAAAATATTAGTGTTTTGATCTATAACATTAAAAACTTTCAATTTTTTTCCAAAAGAGGTTGAAATACATTTTTTAAAATTTTGGATTTTTCAATAAGAGATTTAGCATCTGGCTTTTCAAAGTTATTAAAATACCAAGTAGAATAAACATCTAAAAATATGTTTTTTTTGCCTGTTTGTCTCAGAGCCTTATCTAAATTAGTTTCTTCTTTGTTTAATATATGTTCACAAAATGGCTTTATCATAAATGAAATCTCATTCTTAGATAGCTCATAGTATTTTATTAACTCTAGTAAACACTCATCTACCCTATCTATTTTAAAAGATTTAATGGTTTTAGATTTAGTGAAAATCATATTTTTTTCAAAATTTTCATCTAACTTATTTAAAATTAAAATATCTGGCCAGCTGCGAATTTGACTATACAATTTGTCATCTAGATGTGATAAAATGCCCTTATTTGAAATGTTTTCTATTCTACCTACAATCTTTATTGTCTCTTTATCTCCTTTAATCTCAATCGGCGGCATTACTATATTTCTTGAATCAATTTTTTCTATTTTTTTTGCATCTAGGTTAAATTCAATGTTGATAAGGTTTTTATAATCTACTTCTAAATCATCTAAATTTTGTAAAAATACAGAAATGTCAGATCTAATTGTGCTTTTTGCAATATCATTAAAAACTCCAATTGGCATTTTCGCTTTTTTCTCAAATGAATATAAAATATCATCAACAATATCATCTTTTATGATTGCATTTTTTATGATGTATTTATCGAGATTGGACATTTTAAAATCGTTTTTATCTTCTTCTTCTTCTAGATAAATATCCATCTTATTTAAATAAAAACTAATTGGATTTTTACAAAGCTGTTTTAAATGACGAAGTTCGATAATTTTGTCCCCTTCATTATTGAAAGCGTTATCAATTGGCTTTACATTTAGGTGGGCTACATCTGGTTTTTTTCTCTCCCCATAGAAAAGACACGCGGCTTTATAATATTTACTAGCAAAACTATCAATACCATTAGAGAAATAACTTTTGTGAAAAGGAAAAGGAGGATGTTTTTTTACAATACATTTAGATGGTTGTTTTTCTAATATTTTATAAGATCTATCTAGATAAGATAAAAACTCTTCTAAAAATATAGCTTTATCAATTTTTTGATTCTCTTTAGAAGTGTAGCTTAAAATTAAATATTTTTTTGCATTAAGTAAGCTTTGTAAAAACAGAGATCTTTCATGATCTACAGAAGATGGAACACCTTTTATATTGCTAATATCTATAGAGCTTTTTGTCTTTATCTGAAAAGATTCATCATCAAGCCCTAATATAAAAATAGCTTTAGCTCTTAAATAAGATATTTCAAAAGATGAAAAATAAATAGCTTCAATAGAATTTGCTCCTCTTTCTACTCTTAACCTAGATAGATGATTTTTAAGATGATCAAAAATCACTTCAAAAGAAAATTTTGTTTGATCAAAATGAAAAGATATACTTTTTAGATCCTCTAAATAATTTTGAAAAGATTCAAAAGCTGTTTTCTCAACAAAAACCTTTTCCTTATCTATTATCATGTTTAAGTTATGAAAATTTCTTAAATTATTACTGCTCAAATTTTTTAAATATTTTTGCCACTCATCTAAAGTTAAAGTTTTTTTATCTTCAATAATTTTTAGATCATTGTATATTGAGATCAGTGCATTTATAAATTTATCCAAAACTCTCAAATCTGATATCTCTAGCTCGCTCATAGGATAATCAAAAGAAAACGAGCTATCTAAAAAATTTTGATTTAATACAAAAACAGCAGACAGAAAAATTCTAGCAAGGCCTTTTTCAAAACTTTTTAAAATTGCCGCGTCGCTACCCTTTAAAAATTTTAAAATATGCTTTTCATCTAATCCCCACGATATATTTGCTTTTTCTATCCATTTAAATAATGTTTTTTTCTCATCTATAGAAAATTTATGGCTAGAAAGAAACAAAGGATTTTCAAAAAGATCTAAAATATCTTCTTTTTCAAATCTTGAACTAGATAATTTTATAAGTTTTTCAAATCCTGAGATAAAAAAACTCTCATCAATTATTTTTAAATCAGATATTTTGTAATTCAATGAAGAGCTGCTCTTCTCAAAAACCATATCTATATATGGGGCATACTCATCAATGTTTTTAGAAATTACATGGATATCCGATAATCTTAGGTCTTGATCATTTTCCAAAAGCTTTAAAATATTTGAATAAAGGATCTGAACTTCTCTTAATTTAGACATAGCTACATGAACTTGTATAGAATCGTCCGCTTTCTCAAGAGATTTTAAATTGTTTTCTCTATTTTCTAAATTGAGTATGTCATTTTGAAAAACATTTAATAGAGAGCTCTTATCATCTATCTCTATATTTTCTTCATCAAAACCATCATATTCATCGTATATTCCAATATCATCATAAGAGCTTATAATTTTCAGATAGTTTCTTTTTAGTTTTTCCATATTCGCTAAAAACGAATTTCTGTCCTTTAAATAATTATCTAGCTCATTAATCTCTTCATGAGATTTTTGTTTATCTACTAAATGTTTTTTAAGATTTTTTCTTTCAAAATCTGATAAAAAATCTTCAAAAAAATATTTCGTTGGAGATATAAAATAGTGAAAAACTTTTTCAAATTGATTTATAAAATCAAAATAAATTGGAGGCATATAACTTATAGAAAAAAAATGGAATTCAATATTTTTTATACTTTGAATATCCATTTTTTTTAGATCTCTAAAAGCTAAACTATATTTATCTTCATAAAAAATTTCTAAAAATAGTTTGACTTGCCAATGACTCTTGCTTTTTTCAATTAAACTTTTCTCATTTTCAAAAATGGAATATTTTAGATAAATCTCAGTCAGTTCAAATGAGAGCTTGGTGAGTCTTTTCTCTATTAATTTTTCATCTTTTATTAAATATTTTCTAAGATCTAAATAAAGAGTATTAGATATGAGATTTTTAGGTTTTTCTATATGCCCTATAATTTTTTTTCTTATTAAAAAATTTAACTCTAAAGAATTTAAAAATCTTTTGTCCTTAGGAATTTTTAACTTATTTTGAAAAAAATTCAAAAAATTAGAAATATTTACAAAGTTTACTCCAAATGAAATTTTTAAATCAGGATCATTTGCAAAATTTTGCACTAGATAATTTTTTATAAATTTGTTCGGTACAAAAATGTAGGTTTCAGATTTTAAACCATTAAAAAAAAGATTTTGCTTTAGTTTGCAAGTTAAATTTTCAATAAAATTGCTAGAAAACATTGCTTTCATCTGAGATTCTTTAGTATCCTATAAAATGAAACTGGATTAATTAATGTTTAAATAGTAGTACTATATAAAAATTTTGTCTATGAGCTTTAACAAAAGAAAACATTCTTTCAAATTTTTAAACGCCACTCAGTTTTTAGGAGCTCTAAACGATAACGTTTTCAAGTTGATTTTAGTCTATTTTATTATAAATCTCAAAGGCCTTCTAAATGCTAGTACTATTCTAGCAAAAGCTGGGGCTATTTTCGTTATTCCTTTTTTGCTTTTTTCAGCTGCAGCAGGTGTTTTAGCAGATAGACTCTCTAAAAGGAATATCATAGTCGCTATGAAGATGGCAGAGGTCGTAGTGATGACCCTCTCTGTATTTGCAGTAGCATTCAAATCTCCAATGTTTTTTTATACTCTTCTGTTTTTTATGGGCATGCAAAGCGCTGTTTTTGGACCATCTAAATACGGCATCATTCCAGAGATTATCGATCCGAAATATGTATCTAAAGCAAATGGAGCTTTAAATTCTTTTACATATTTAGCGATAATAATAGGAACATTTTTAGCCTCATTTATCACTGATGTCACAAATAAAAACTTTATTTTAGCTACAATTTTATGTGTAATAATAGCTGCAATTGGCCTATCTACTAGCTTTGGAATTATAGAAACCCCAGCTAAAAGATCAAAAAAGAAAATAAACCCACTGTTTTTTTACGAAATTTATAAAACTCTACGTATTTGTGCAAAAAAGAGATATTTAATATCTGCAGTTTTAGGATCTGCATTTTTTCTATTTATCGGAGGGTTCACTCAATTAAATACAATCCCCTACGCTATTGAATCTTTAAACCTCACAGAGATCGGTGGAGGCTATCTTTTTTTAGCAACAGCCATAGGAATCGCTATCGGCTCAACTTTAGCTGGCAGACTATCTAAAGATAGAGTAGAACCGGGCCTTGCTTGTTTAGCAGGTTTTTTTGTTGGTTTTGTATTTATATTGCTCGGATTTTTTCCTAATAATTTAATAGTTGTTATTATCTTGCTTATCTTACTCGGGTTTTTTGGAGGAATATATTTAATTCCTTTTGATTCTTTTATTCAAATAGCTAGCCCTGATAGAAAAAGAGGAAGAATAATCGCTGCTGCAAACTTTTTAAGCTTTTGCGGAGTCTTACTCGCTGCTTTTTTCTTATATTTAATCAGCTCAACTTTAAAATTTTCATCTGCAAATGGATTTTTATTTGTCGGAATATTATCTCTTGTTTTTAATACTTTTATAACAGGAAGAATGTCTGAGATGTTCTTTTCTTACGTTTCTAGAAAAATTTTATTAAAGTTTTTCAAAGTAAAAGTAAATAATATCCCAACCCCCTCTTCTTATATAATTTTATTGGAAGGATCATGGCTCGAAGTCTTTTTGATGTTCTCCTTCCTTCCTAATCTCAAAGTTTTTAGTTTGGGAAAGGTTATGAGAACTTTCCCTTATTTTAGAGGGTTTTTAAACTCCTTATATTTAATAAAAAGCAGAAGAAATAAAAATTATTCTCTAAAAAGACTCTTTGCAAAAACAAAAAAATATAAAAGAAGAATAAATTTTGTTTGTCTTTTTTTAGGATCTAAATTTCCTAAAAAAGATTTAAAAGTCTTTTTGAAAAGCTCATATGCCAAAACTTATCCAGAGCCTATCTTTTTAAGAGTAAAAAGAGAAGGTAAAATCATTCATTACAATTTTATTAAACCCAATCAAAGAAAAGATCAAGATCAAAAAGCGTAGATAAATTCCATCTCATACTTTTTAAAGCTCATAGCTGGCCCAAAAGATCTAGTCTGATTATTAGAAATTTCAAATCTTTGAAGAAGAGTTAAATTATTTGTAATTGCATACAAGAAATCAAAAGAAAACCCTTTATAATTTGCCTCTCCAACAGCATCAGCTCTTGTTGTTGGATTTCCTGTTCCGGTAACACTTGTTGTATATAAACCAACATTATCTGCGTTTCCAGTTGTTATACCTCCTGCATCAAAATCAGAGACAGCTTGAGGCATAACATATTGAAAGTTTACATCAATAGCCCAGTCTCTTGCTTGCAGGATTCTTCCAACTGATATTCCAACATACCAAGCTAAATTATACTTTTTATGAAGGTTGACATCATTTGCAAAAGTTAAATCTTTTGCAAAATGGTTCATCAAACCAGCTAGATATATTTTAGTATATTTATCCCATTTAGCCATAATACCTTGATATCCGAGTAGAAGTTGAGAATTTCCAAAATTAAATCTTCTTTTTCTCCCTCCGTCTGAATCAAAAAACTTTTTCCAATTGATAAATGAATACTTTACGAAAAAACCAGTGTTTGCAATATCTAAAAGTCCTATCTCAGTGACCTCCCCAAAATGCTTATAAAAATCACTTATTAAAAAAGCGCCTAGATTAACATAAAAACTACCAATTGATTCAAATGCTTTATTAAATCTAAAAAGCCCACCATCGAAAATTGATGAAAATTCTATTTTTGAATCAAAAACATCACTTAAATTTCTTCTACCAAGCTCTCCATCAAAATTAAAAGTTTCTCCATCTATCATTCTTCCACCAAAATAAGCTTTTTCCAAAGCTATTTCATGTGTAGTTCCGCTATCTATTCCCATATCGTTATCAAACTCTAATTTGATAATTCCCCAAGTTCTGCCTGAGTGATAATCTAAAATAAGATTGACCTCTACATCAAATGCGTTATTTGGATTGGATGTTGCAGAAGATATCCCTCTTTGTTTAATTCCATTTTTTTTCTCATTAAATCCTTGATACTCTACTCTGACTTCTCCACTAAGAGATAGATCTCCCCCTAGCTCTTTAATCGATATCATTCTTTTTTCTCTTACCCATTTTCTTAAGGCATCCATATCAGGCTCTTCCTGTTTTCCTTCAAATGGATCTCGCGCAAAAGCTGCTTGGAGAAAAAAAATAGCTAATAAAAAATATATATATCGTTTCATTGAAATTTTAAAAATAACTTTCAAACAACAATACACTCTTTTAGTTATTTTTTTCAAAAACTTTTAAAAACGAACGTCTAAAGACAGGCTTGTTGACATCTCATTAATAAGTTTGATTTCACCTTCTACCATAACAAAAGAGCCGAGTGATGCAGCTACACCTAAAAAAACTCCTGCTTTTTTTTGAAAAGTCAAATCTAAATTATTTGGAAAAAACGGTAGATTTTTCATTTTTATTTTTGCATCTCTATATGATATGCCGATATATGGTCTTAAAATAGAGATTTTTTGAGCTACACCAACATCAATTTGCCACTCCTTTAAATCAAATTTAATATCACTATCAATCGGTCTATCATTTCTGGTTAGATAATCATTTGATGCTGAAAAAATCGTATACTTTACCGAAGCGCCTAGTGTAAAATCTAGAATTTCAAAAAATACTAATCGAGCTCCCGCTCTATATAGCATATCGTTGCCACTTTTCGCTATATATAGGCTAGATCCCTGCCTAAACTCCGGCTCTATCTTACAAGATCCTATCTCAGCATACAGATCCAATCGATCTTTGATGTTAACTGTAAATGATCCTAAATTTGCGTTTGCCTTTACTTTTCTTAAATGAAAATTATTCTCTTTTCCAACCTCTTCGAATTTCATAACTAGATCAGATGCAATATATTCCAAAAATCCCAAACGAAAATTTACCCATTTGATATCAGGAATAAAAAACCCCTCTTCAATGATAGCGGGAAGAGATGGCGAGCCCGATGGCGCAGAAAACACAAAAAAAGGAAAAAATAAAACTAGTAAAAATATTTTTTTCATTATTCAATTTTTAATAATCCCAAAACCAGATTAGTGTACAACATTATGTAAAAAATTAGTTAAAAGATTTTATATATCTGTAAGAGATTTTTCAATGGAAAGTTCTTTTTTTCAACAGAATCTTTTTAAATATGCACAACAAATCTATAAAAATTAAGACTTAAATTTTTTGCATCACAAAAAAAAATGTCATTAACTTAGATTGTCTTACACATAGTTTTTAAATTTTCTTGCATAAAAAATAAATTACTTCTTTTAATATAATACATTACTTTTTAAACTACTCAAATAAAAAAATAAGGGAGCTTTGATGTTTATAACTAAATATTTGCCATCTTGGTTTAATTTTAATTCAACAACAGCAAATAAAAAACACACAAAGAATAAACGACATACTAATCGCTCAAATAATCTATTAGAAAAAACTTATAAATATAATTTATCAAGAGCTGTCATATCAACATCTGATATCAATTTAATAAAGGTAGAAATTTCAGGAAACCCAGAATCTAAAATTTTTAAAAATGAAAAAGATTTAGATAATTATTTTTATTCTTTAAGAAAAACAATAGATATCTTCAAAATTTATGATCAAAGAAAAAACAATTCTACTCCTACCTACAAATACAATGATATTGCATGGGAAGGCATAAGCAATTTCACAAAAAAAGACTCTCTATACTACGCCATTGCTTCTGAAAATCTAGGAATTTTGCAAATCAATGATTTAAATAAAAAGAAAAAATATTATCTTAAAAAAAATACAAAATGGCTCTTTTTTTGGAGTTTTGAAAAGATTGATCAGTCATCGGCTTTTCAAACAGTTTATAACAAGAAAAAACCCCAAGAGAGTTGGAGGAAAATATATGCTTTTAGCCTTATTGCCCTTTCCTTATCCCCAGCTTTAAATGAAGCGGCAAGTTCTATTTCAAAGAGAAGTGAAAAATAAAATTAGGAAAAACATTTTATATATCTGAAAAAGATTTTTCAAAGGAAAGTTCTTTTTTTTCAACAGAATCTTTTTAAATATGCGCAACAAATCTACAAAAATTAAGACTTAAATTTTTTGCATCACAAAAAAAATGTCATTAACTTAGATTGTCTTACACATAGTTTTTAAATTTTATTTCATAAATTACCTCTTTTAATAAAATGTTTTACTTTTTAAACTCCTCAAAAAATTTAAATAATGCTTTACATTTTCTCTAATAGTGTATAAAAACATAAACACTTTTTTTTTAAATATATAATAAAAACAAAAGGAACTTATTATGTCTATTATACCTCAAGCACAAGTACATGCTTTAACTCAACCAGCTCAAGTATTTATTGATACATCTATCAAAGGACCCAACTTTGGATCGGAGTTTAATGGGAGAGAAAGTTCTATTGATCCTGCTAAAGCTTTTACAAATTATTTAGGGCGGGTTCATAAAAAATACAAAGACATGGATACCTCTAATATAGAGAATCTAGTAAATAGATTGTTACAAGAGCAAGAGCAAACTTTTTTGAATTTTGTAAGAGAAGAAACATCTCTTAGAGATA
>JAAKFN010000191.1 GCA_011065045.1 Candidatus Anoxychlamydiales bacterium | reverse complement strand
ACAATACTTGCATCTGCTAAAAAAAACATTGGAATAGAAGATATTTTAGAAAGAATAATACGAGATATCCCCCCTCCAAAAAAAGATGAAGATGCAGAAAAAACTCTAAAGGCTTTAGTTTTTGATTCACATTATGATCCATATAGAGGAGCTCTTGCCTATGTAAGAATAATCTCAGGTGAGATCAGAAAAAAATCTCAAATTAAATTTATGGCAACGAAAAAAACTTTTGAAGTTTTAGAAGTTGGAATTTTCGCTCCTAATGAAAAACCTACAGAGTCTTTAAAAGCTGGAGAAGTTGGATACATTGCATCTAATATAAAAAACACAAAAGATATAAAAATTGGAGATACGATAACATTTACTAAAAACCCTGCTAAAAAACCCTTAGAGGGATTTAAAATAATAAATCCTGTAGTTTTTGCGGGTATTTATCCAGTGGACTCATCTGATTTTGAAAATTTAAAAGATGCTCTAACAAAACTACAGTTAAATGATTCAGCTTTGCACATTGAACAAGAGAGTTCCCAAGCTCTTGGTTTTGGATTTAGAGTAGGTTTTTTAGGACTCCTACATTTAGAGATCACCTTTGAAAGGATTCTAAGAGAATATAATTTAGATATAATATCAACATCTCCTAGTGTTATTTATAAAGTGCATTTAACAACTGGTAAAGATCTAAAAATAGATAATCCCGCTCACTTTCCAGATCCAACGATTATTCAGTCGATAGAAGAGCCCTACGTTACATGCCATGTAATGGTACCATCAGACTATTTAGGTGTTGTTATGAACCTTGGTATGGAAAAAAGAGGAGATCTAGTTAAAACAGATACATTAGATTCCAAAAGGCTTCTTTTGACCTTTGAATTTCCGATGAATGAAATTTTAACAGATTTCAATGACAAGTTAAAATCCTACACTAAAGGATATGGTTCTTTTGATTATGAGATATCTAATTATCAAAAAGCAGATATCATTAAATTAGAGATCAAAATAAACGATGAAGTAGTCGATGCATTTTCTACATTAGTACACAAATCAAAAGCAGAAGCTAAAGGAAGATCTCTTTGTAAAAAGCTAAAAGAGCTTATTCCAAAACAGCTTTTTAAAGTACCGATTCAAGCAGCAATTGGCGGAAAGATAGTAGCTAGAGAGACCATCTCTGCAATGGGGAAAAACGTTACAGCTAAATGCTATGGTGGAGATATTTCAAGAAAAAGAAAGCTTTGGGAAAAGCAAAAAAAGGGTAAAAAGAAAATGAAAGAGATTGGTAAAGTAAATATCCCCTCAAGCGTGTTTACAGAAGTGTTAAAATCCGAGTAATTTTTTTCTAAAACATAATTTTATATCTATATTTTTATTTATAAAAACTGCTAATTGCTTTATAATTAGATCCAATTATATCAAATAATTATTTGAATTTAGTAATTATAGAACTTAAATTTATTTATTAATTTAATTAAAAAATATAACAATTTAAACTTAAAAAAAAGAGAGGTAAAATGTCAATTTCCAGAACTCCATCTATGTGTAATTTACTTAATATCGTAAATCGAGTTAAAGAATTAGAAGAAACACAAAAAACTAACCCATCGTCTTCAGGAAATGATTACCTTGATAGAAGTTTAAAAATAACCAAGCTTTTTAGGGAAGCTATAGAGCAAGCAAAAAAAACTCATTCCAAAAAAGAAATTATAAAAGATATACTTGCTACATATCCTATGTATACAATTCAGTTAACCTTTTTAGGTCTATAAGAAATATTGAATAATGTATATTATTTAACAAAAAGTATTGAAATTTGAGTCCTCGTAGCTCAGGGGATAGAGCGACCGCCTCCTAAGCGGTAGGTCGCGCGTTCGAATCGCGCCGAGGACATTTAAATACCAATTCGAACTTTGCAGATAAAAACAAAAATTACAACAGCATAAATCTATTTATCAATAATTTTTATTTTACTGTTAGAGCAAAGTAGAAAGGTCCTAATTCCTCCAAAGCACAAATGTCCTAATATCCTCCCTTTATTAGAAGTTTATAATATCCTTTCCCCCTAGGGGGAAAACGCGCGCTAGCACTTCTTTCTTGTTTAAAATTTTTCCTTGGCTATCTTTTACTAATAGCTCTTTGTAATCTAATTTTTTTTCTTGGTATTCTATCTCAATTATACCATCTAAAGACTCTATTATTGTAACT
>JAAKFN010000190.1 GCA_011065045.1 Candidatus Anoxychlamydiales bacterium | reverse complement strand
CAATATAAAACACATTCAACTTTTAATATCTTTTTAGCTCTTCCTCTATTTCTTTGGGCTATAGTGTATTTCTTTCACCCTCAGTTAAATTTATTAATTACTTTTGGCGCATGTTTTGCATATGCAACACTATTCATGACTCCAGATCAAGACCTTACAAATAAAATTAAGCTTTTCTCTATTCGTGGTTTTTTAACACTTCCCTTTAGAGGCTACTCTTTAATTTTTAAACATAGAGGTATCTCACACTCTTTTATTTTAGGTACTACAACTAGAGTTTTATGGCTAGGTGGTTTTTTCTACGGGATTTTATATGTTTTAGATAAACCCTTTTTTAAAAGAAATGAGCTTATAGCTATTTTAAAAAGTGATCATTTTCTATATGGGTTTTCAGCAATAGTACTAGCTGATTTTTGTCATCTTTTATTAGATTTTAAACATAAAAAATAATAAATGAATCAACATATCTTCTATAAAATCAAATTTTCTAAATCTAAATTTTAAATCTTCAAAGTTCACATCATTTTGATCACAAAAACCTATTGGATCTAGAGATAGAAATATGCTGTGCCCAGAACTATTATCCTTCATGTCATGTAACGTTAGGTTTAATTTTGTATACTTTGAAGAAGATTGAATATCTGATAATTCATCAGACAACCAATGAACAATTCCATCCATTGAAAGATATTTTAATAGTTTTTTTTCATCAAGTTTTAATAATTTTAATAAAGACTTTTTGTTTTTACCCCCAACTGCAGCGCTTTCAATAATTTTACGTAATTCGTCATCAGCATTACGATAATCACTCCTTTCTTCTGCTATCTTCTTACCGATTAATTGATAAACACCTTCAGAAATACCTTCTTTAGAGGCAACATCTTTTAAAAAGGAATCTAAATCAACGGATTCATCAGCTTTCTTATAATTTAATATTTTGCAAACTTTTGATAATGTGGGAAAAAAATCAGAAGAATTTTCTACAACTTTCCTGCCTATTTGTCTATTTTTTAATTGAAATAAATGTTCAATTCTTTGAAAAGGTTGTAAAAAAACAGCTCTTTTGTAAGCTTTTTCTGGATCAGGTTCATGACTATCTTGGGATATCAAAGAAAAAGTTAATCCCTGACATATACCAAGATCAGCTACCTTCTCTATGAATTTGTCATGCTCTTTTCTATTTTTTGGAGAGTCAATACAATATTGATGTTTCATCTCGTTGAGTTTCTTTCTAATAGATGATTTTAATTCATTATAAGAAAAATCGTTAGAAAAAATATAATTTAAATGCTTTAAAATGAAAGCTTGAAATAACTTTGAAGATAATTTTAATTCATTTTTTATCTTTGCAAGATGAAAAATTTTACTAAACAATTCAACTACTAATTGTTTTATCCTTCCTATAAAAAGTTCTTCTTCAGGCAGCTCTTTAATAATTTTAGTTATTGCAAATATTAATGGCCTATATGCTATGAAATCAAAGGAAGATTCATTTAATATTGTAATTAAAGAGTATCTTAAAGGAAATTCAAAATCGGCTTTATTCATTGTTAATAATTTATCAAAAGGCACCAAAGTTACAAATTTTTCAATAACTTGCTGTTTTAATGAAGGGTTTCGATATATATATTTCAAAAATAATGGAAGTATTTTTTTTGAATCATTTTGTTCAACATAGACTTTTCCTCGATCAACAAAATATTGATTGTTAGGGTATAAAGAAAAATCAGATCTTAAATGCAGATATCCCCATGTTTTTTGCAAAAAACTAGAATCCGACCAAATACTCTCCCCTACACTTTGGTGAAAAACTACCTTTTGCTCACTATCTAAAAATTTAGAAGCATCAAAAATTTTATAAGGACTAATTGCCATAACTATTCACTTATTATATGTTTAAATAAAATTATAATACATATTATAACATTATTTAAATTATTTTAACAATACTTAATAATTATATTAATTATATTGTCTTTTGATTTTATTTCTACAGGCCTAAACACCTAAAGAGCATCGCCTTACATCTCATTTCATTTTAAGTTATTTAGAGCAAATTGCATAATTAAAATTTTAATTTTGACAGTCATTGTCTAATTGAACATTTCATGATAGAACTCTTACGCTCTCGAATGACTTTCTATGGATATCAGATGGGCCATGCTCAATTAAAGCTTTTCTATGTTTTTCAGTTCCATAACCTTTATGTAGATTAAACCCATATAAGGGATACTTTTGATGATAATCCTGCATT
>JAAKFN010000019.1 GCA_011065045.1 Candidatus Anoxychlamydiales bacterium | reverse complement strand
AAAGTAATACTTCCCCGATTAATCAAAGATTTGTTATATTGTTTCCAGTTACTTATTCGGTAACTATTTTTCATAAGACACCTCTCATTTAGTCGTTTGGGGTGTCTATTTTATTTTTTAAAAGTGTTAATGTAAATATTTTCTTTAATGAATGTAGCTATTATCTAGAGACTTATGCAACAACGCCAAAAATATGTTAAAAAAATAATTTTAATGCGTAAGCATTGCGTAAATTAAATATAGTTGATTTTGTTTATTACAGATAATTAGATGCTTATGCCTTCTTGGCTAAGAGATTGTTCGTCTCTTTGTTGCAGTTTAAGTTAGTTTTTCAAATTGATGTAGTGAGTTGGATGAACTAAGGGGTAGTGCTTTTCTAATTAAATTAAAATCTTAATTATGCAAGCTGATTATTTAATAATTTCGTTGTCATTGTCTAATAATTTTTTAAACTTTATTTAAATTAACTTTTTCTATAAACTATTAACATAAGTAAAAAAATGAGGAGTTAAAGATGACATTTCTAGCTAACCAAAGCGATAGAATCGTTGATCCTGAACAAGTTTATTCCTGCTTGGTCTCATGGCAAAAGCTTATTGAGGAAACTGGCCGTGGAACAATGACTGTGGTTAAAGACGGTAAATTTACTGAAATAAAAGTATCTGTAAAACAAGATAGCACAGTAAAAAATTTTTTCCGGTTATCCGATATTAAACTTTATAACCAATACAGACACATCTCGGAAGGGCAATGGATGTGTCGAGAGGAATCCAAGCATTATAACCTTGAGATTTCGGGTAATGATGCAGATGCTCAGCCTGTGAAAGTCTCTTTTTATATTAATCATACCAGTGAATGTAGCGAGCCATGGTTCAAGACATTGAATGTAAAGTTGGTGTAAAGCAAGTAATAAAGAAAGCAGAAGTAACCAATTCTACTTTCTTGTCTGAATGGAGGAGGCGAGACTCATTCAGAACTATTGATTGGAAAATTATTGATGATTTACTGTACCGGAAAAGTTTTTATTAAGGTTTATTTGTATTGAATTCATGAATTCAATAACTTCACAAGCAAAATTTGTCATCATAATTAATCCTTCTTTTTTGATGAGTTTGTTTGCTCCTGGTAAATTTTTATCTTTTATATTTTGAATTGAAGAGTCATTAAGGAGTCTTTTTGAAATAAGAGAATCAATGCATAATTTGGTTGATTCAAGAGGATTAAAGAGAGTAGAGTTCCTAGATAAAAGAAGGGGTTTTTTAGAATAGTCATACATGATTTTTAAACATTTTAATTCATCATCGTTTAAGCTACTTATAATATTAATGAACTCTTCTTTCCAGATTGTGTGTTTTTTTAATCTAGTAATTAGCATATTTTCAGTTGCTAATGAGGCAAAAAAGTGAACTTTTCCTGAAAAAGAAAGATCCCTGTCTGTGAGAGAAATTTCTCTGGTAGTTTTTAAAATTTTAATAATGAAATTTTTAAATTCATCTGATTTTAAATAAGTTTTATCTATTTTGCTTTCATCAAGGTTATGAAGTTTTTTATCTATAATAGACAGGAGTTCGTTAATTTTTTTTTCATCATTTGCTTCAATAAAAGAAGAAACTGTAGCAGAAGTGATATCACCAATAATTGGTATTTTATTCAGTAAAGCTAAAGACATATTTTTTAAAATTTTTTTACCAACTGATTTAAGAATGTCGTTTTTAGGTGAATCTTTCTTCATGTGAACCATTCTGGGTTAAAAAAAGCTGAGAGATTCTCAGCTTTGTGTTTTTGGAGGTGGAGAGAATCGAACTCTCGTCCTTATCAAACTCGAATACTAATGACTACATGCTTAGAGTCTCCTTAAATTAATCGATCTAAACGGAAGACTCCCCGCTATAAAGATCGATAGTCCAATTTAAAAGTCTCGAGTTTTTCTAAAAATTAGAAAAGCAGAAAAACCCATACCAAGATAAATGACAGTAGATCCTAAAACTCTCGGTCAAATTTTTAGGCTACCGAGTAGCAAAGACTGTTAGGTCTTATGCCGCTTCCAACATCCCTTGTGAGTTGTCGTTTATGTTTTTGCCGGAATGATTTAAGAGGCCAACCGACGTCCTCTGCATGCCGCTAATACCTTGCTTGTAAGTCGAAGCCTGGCACCCCCATAAATATTTGGGTTATAATTTATATATACATTATAGAATATTTGATTTAAAGAGTCTAGGTTTTTTGTTTACATAAACGGTTGATTTGGTGTAACATAAGATAATTATAAAGACTTGAGGATAAAATGTTTAACTTAAATAAGGATGAGAGCTTTTCAAAAAGAGAAGAGAGGGTTTTGAAATTCTGGCAAGATGAGAAGATTTTTAAAAAATCTGTAGATAATAGAAAAGACCAAAAGCTGTTCTCTTTTTACGATGGACCTCCTTTTGCAACAGGTCTTCCTCACTATGGTAATTTGCTTGCTAGCATCTTAAAAGATATCATTCCTAGATATAAAACAATGAAGGGGTACTTTGTTCCAAGAAGATTTGGATGGGACTGTCATGGGCTTCCTGTAGAGAATGAAATTGAAAAAGCAAAAGAGTTATCTGGTCATTTATTTGTCTCAAAATATGGTATTAAAGCTTTTAACGAAGAGTGTGAAAAAATTGTACTTAGATATACCAAAGAGTGGGAAAAAACGATCAATAGAATGGGTAGATGGGTAGATTTTGAAAATACCTATAAAACTATGGATCTATCATATATGGAATCTACTTGGTGGATTTTTAAACAGCTTTTTGATTTGGGACTAGTTTATGAAGGGTTTAAAGTAATGCCTTTTTCAGCAAAATTAGGAACTCCAATATCTAATTTTGAAGCTAACTTAAATTATCAAGATGTAGACGATCCATCTTTAGTTGTTAAATTTCAATCTGCAAAAGATAAAGATACTTTTTTCTTAGCATGGACAACAACACCTTGGACCTTGATTTCAAATTTAGCTTTAATAATGGGTCCAGATATTGAATATGTAAAAGTTAAAGATAAAAATACTAATAAAAATTATATCCTAGCAAAAGATCGTTTAAATGAGTTTTTTAAAGAAGATTTTGAGGTTATCGCTACCTTTAAAGGAAGAGCTTTAGAAGGGGAGAGATACATTCCTTTATTTGATTATTATAAAGATAGAGAAGATGCTTTTAAAGTGCTTCTAGATGATTTTGTAACTTTAGATGAGGGAACTGGTATAGTACATGCTGCTCCAGCTTTTGGAGAAGTTGATTTTTTTGTATGTAAAAGAGAAGATATCGAACTTGTTTGTCCAATTGATAATACAGGTAGATTTACAAAAGAGATTAAAGAATATGAAAATATTTTGGTTAAAGATGCTGATAAACCAATAATTAAAAGATTAAAACAGGAAAATAAAGTTTTTCACCATAGCACAATAAGACATAGATATCCTTTTTGTTGGAGAACAGATACCCCTTTAATATATAAAGCTGTGAAAACTTGGTTTGTAGCGGTTGAAAAGATAAAAGATAAAGTAATCAACTCCAATAAACAGATCCATTGGGTTCCAGAACATATTAAAGAGGGAAGGTTTGGGAAATGGTTAGAAAACGCTAGAGATTGGGCTATTTCTAGAAATAGATTTTGGGGAACCCCAATTCCTATATGGAGAGATGAAAATGATAATGTTGTAGTTATGGGATCGATAAAAGAATTAGAAGAGAAAACAAATAAAAAAGTTACAAATCTTCATCGTCAATTTATAGATGATTTAACATTTGAAAAAAATGGCAAGACCTATAAAAGGGTAGAAGAAGTCTTTGATTGTTGGTTTGAATCAGGCTCTATGCCATATGCTCAAAATCATTATCCATTTGAAAATAAAGAGCTGACAGAAAAATCTTTTCCAGCAGATTTTATCGCAGAAGGATTAGATCAAACAAGAGGCTGGTTTTATACATTGAATGTTTTATCCAGTGCAATATTTAATAAACCTGCTTTTAAAAATGTAATAGTAAACGGAATCATTTTAGCTGAAGATGGCAATAAAATGAGTAAAAGACTGAAAAATTATCCAGATCCAGAGATTTTAATCTCTAAATATGGAGCAGATGCAATCAGGCTTTATATGTTACATTCTCCAGCAGTAAAAGCTGAAGATCTGAAATTTTCTGAAAAAGGAGTTGCAATAGTTTTAAGACAAATTCTAATACCTTTTTGGAACTCATATGTCTTTTTAGCAACTTATGCAAATATCTATAATTGGAGGGGAGAAAAAACATTAAAAAAACCTACATCTGATATAGATAGATGGATTATTTCTTTATCGAACAAACTTATTTTAGAGGTTGAAGATGCGTTAGATAAGTATGAGCTTAGTAGAGCTGTTGATCCTATTGTTGATTTTATTGAAAACCTCACAAATTGGTATATCAGAAGATCTAGGACTAGGTTTTGGGCAGATGAAGATTCTCAAGATAGAAAAGATGCCTTTTCTACGCTTCATTTTGTTCTTCTCAATCTTTCAAAAATTACAGCGCCATTTGTTGTTTTTATCTCTGATGCTATTTATAAAGAATTAAAAACAGATGATATGCCAGCATCTGTTCATCTTTTAGATTGGCCAAAATATGAAAAATCTAATAGAGATGAAAATTTAGAGAATCAAATGAGATATGTTCAAAGGGCGGTAAGTATAGGGCACTCACTTAGAAAAGAATATAAATTAAAAGTTCGCCAGCCTCTTGCAAAAGCCTATATCGAAGCAGACTCAAAAATATTAAATTATTTAGAGAAACAAAAACATTTAATAAAAGAAGAGTTAAATGTAAAAGAAGTTATTTTATTAAAAGATGAATCTAGATTTATAACTTTGCAAGCTAAACCAAATTTTAGAATACTCGGTAAAAAAATTCAAAAACTCATATCTCAAGCTCAAAAAATTATTCAAAATTTTGACCTAGATCAAATAAATTTAATCGAGCAAGATAAACCCGTTGTTATAACTATTAATAATCAAAAAATAACACTCACAAAAGAAGATGTTATAATTGAGAGAAAAATAAAAGAAAATGTAGCGGCTGCTAGAGATAAAGATATAGCTGTAGCTCTAGATACTACAATCACTGAGGATCTAAAAGAGGAAGCTATCGCAAGAGAGATCGTCAATAAAATCAACCTACTTAGAAAAGAGAAAAATTTTGATGTTACAGACAGAATACATGTTATTTTTGATACAACAGATGTTTTTAGAAAAAGCTATGAAAAACATAAAAAATATATCGAACATGAAATCTTAGCAACTCTAGTGAAATTTGAAAAATGTGAAGGCGAGAGCATTGATATAAATGGACAAAAAACAATAATCGAAATTTCTCAAGAGAAGAAATAAATTTTAGTTTATTATAAAAATTATATATGTGGAAAATTAAATTTTTCAAAAACGGGTGATAACTTTTTTATTGAGAATGGTTTTTGTAAAACTTTTTGTATTCGATCTTTTCTTTTGCACTTTTTTTTGAAATCATGAGTAATTTCATTTGCAGTATTCAAAATAATAGGAACTCTTTTATTTTTTTTTCTAATTTCTTTAGATTCATCTAATCCATTCATTTTTGGCATCATATAATCTGTAAAAACCATATCAATTGAACTTTTACGTTCTTTAGAGGTTAATATAGCTAAAGCTTCCTCTCCATTTATAGCTACATCACATTTACAACCATTTTGTTCAAATAATCTTTTCACTATCTCTCTAGTCATAAGATCATCATCTACTAAAAGAACTGAAGGAGAAACAGGCTTAATTTGCGCGCAAAAATACATTTCATCTAAATACTTAAAAGTGTGCACCATTATTCGAATAGGTTGATCTGAGGATGTTTGTTGAATAGATGAATGTAGATTCTCAGTAGAAGTTTGAAAAAACAATTTAAGATTTTGTAGATCAAAATCAGGTACTACAGCTTTAATATTTTTTCCTTTTAAAATACCCTCAGAACAGTTTAGAAAATTTACAATTTCTAAATTATAATATTGAATCATTCCATATACATCAAAAATTATTGTGGGATCAAAGAAATGTTGATTATAAGAATGCAAACAATATGGACTGGCATGATCTAGAGGTGTTTTTATTGTTGTTACCATAAAAACCTCGAGTAATTTTTAAGAATATGATAAATATCAGATTAACAAAATATTGGCAAGAGAAAAAATTAAAATTTTAAAGGTCTTTTTGTTCTTCTTCTAATAACGATTAAAGAAACAACGACAACTATAAAAGCAGATGACCATATTATCATTTTTGGAAATGTTATTTTTTCAAAAGGAGGCTGGAAGGGTTCGCCCCATCTTTTTGATGGAGGCCAAAATATAGAGTTCACTCCACCTTTTAAATTATCCTCTGGGACAAATCCAAAATCTCTACTATCAGCGCTCATAGCATGATTATCGCCTAATACTAGATACATCTTCTCTGGAATTTTTATCCCAAATCTTCTAATCACATTTTTATCAAAATGCCCATCTTTATCAATAGGATATCCTAAATCTTCAAAAGCTTTATATTGATTAATCATGGATTGTTGGTTTTTATATTCTCTTTGTAAAAAACTTACTAATGTAGGGTCGTCTTGTTTGAATATAACATGGCCCATTAGATAAAAATCCTTATCTCTAAAATAAGCATATCTAGAAGGAATTAGCATTTGATTTTTTCTATGAGGGTTGAAAATATTTGAAAATTCAATACCTAAATTATATAAGGTTTTAGTTCTATTAACAGAAAATTGATTTAAAGGGTGATCCTTCTTTAATTTTTTACTAATGCCCAGGAAATTGACTAAGTAAGCTTTCCCATTTTGAATTTCATAGCACCCATTTGCAACATTTTCAAGTTTTGGAATTGAGCTATCTTCTCTAAATTTCGAGCCGTATCGATAAGCGAATCCATTTTTCACACAAAATCTAGCTGTATACATGCTTTTGGAAATATTTTTTAAGCTATCTTCAAAAAGAGGTATTAAAGAAGTTGAGTAGTTCAAAGCAGGTCTAAGTCTTCCATATTCATCTCTTATTATCTTTGAATCTTTTAAAGTTGGATGGTGTGTTAATTCTAGATATAGAGAAGCTTCTTCAACATCTTCTAAAGAGCCATTTGAATATTTTTCAACTTCCTCTTTAGTTAAAATTCTAGACATTGCAAAATTTTTAAAACCCCAAATATCGTAGTAATTTTTAATTCCAGAATCTTTTGTAAAAACTTTTGAGTGCTCGGTTAGCATCTCAGATTCGATTTGTCCCATAGGATTGATGTTTAGCATTCCAATAGGTTCATTCATTTGATAGAAAACTACGGGTGAGTAAATTTCTTTAGAAAAATTATCAGGAGTTATGGCTTTTCCATCAAATCGTATAAATGGGATATGCTCAATTTCTTTAAAGTATTTGCTGGAGTTTAACTCTTTTATTTCATTTCCATGCTGATCTATTCCATATATTCTTCCTCCATAGAAATATAAAATATCTCCAGGTTTACCAACGAGTCTTTTAACTAGTTGTTTTTTTCCAGGAAATAAATAGAAATATAACATGTTTTGATCAGAGATATCTAAATTTTTAGATGTAAAAATAACAATTGATCCTCTTTTTAGAAGATCTTGATCAAAATATAAATGTTTTGCCTGAAGAGGTATATTAATTCCAAAATCTGTTTTAGAGACCAGTAGCATATCTTTTTCTTTTAAAGTGGGTCTCATAGATCCTGTTGGAATAGTATATAGCTCAAACCACATTTGTCTCACTATTATCGCAACTACAATTGCAAAAATAAGCGCTACAATAACATCAAAAACTTGTTCAAATGCTGATTTTTTAAGATATTGATTAGCTAGGCTTTCTAGATTTTTTGCCGCTCTATCTGCTGCCTTTTTATTTTTTTTGAGAATTGATGTTTGAAGTGATGTTAAAATGTTTTCAAAACGCTTTTTTTGTATATCCGATAGATGTTTTCTTTTACGTTTATATCTACCATAGATATGACGAAGCACCTTTTTGCATCTATATAAACTATACATTTTACTTTTAAACATGCTGCACGTGTTTTAAAATTTCTGTAATTTTACTCTATCTATTATAATTTTATCAACGAAAAGATAAATTGTGGAAAACTTGTTAACAACTAGCTAATCTTAAAGATTATTAAAATTTATAAAATTTTACCAAGAAAATCATTTAAAGATTTTGTAAAGACGGTTTATGTCACTATAAATAAAAGGTTTAATGCGAGAGCTTTCTTGTCCCTTAAATCTTATTTTTTTTAATCTCAATAAGTTAGATCTCTAATGTTCATAACCTAGGATTTTTTGTTAATATTTTAGAAATAAAAAAAATATCTTATTGAAATTAACTATGGTTTGTTATTTCCAAACAAATAGATCTCTACTTTCAATGTAAATATTTTGTTCTGAATATGGTGTTATTACAAATCTATATTTATGATTTTTCTCAAAGATTTCATTAATATTTTTTAAATTTACATTTAAAAAAACTAAATCTTTTTCTTTTCCCATCTCAAATTCTAGTGGATGAATTATCTTATCTTCTCTAGAGGTGTCTATTGCATAAAGATTAAAGCTTTTATATCTGCTTGCATTTTTCACATATATTGTTAAATTATCCGCTTGTTTTTTCATATCAGTTATCTCAGCTGCTCTTTTTGGAAAAAAAGAGATAGCTGATTTTAGATCTTTTCCTGAATCCACTCCTTTAATCATATAGCTCATATGACCATTGTTCACTTCAATAAAGTATGGAAAAACAAAACCCTCATCAAAAAAAATATCAAATCTTTTTAATGATAGCTCGCTAGAATCTTCTGGCCAAATAGATCTATAAACATCGAATTTAGCTCTTTTTATTCTCTTTCCATCAATGTATTTCATAGGCTGCCAAAAAGCTCTTCTATCTACCTCTCCAGAGCTTAGAGGAGGTCCTATCTTTTTCCTATCTCTATCTAGGAGTTTATTTAAATCTAAATCTAAGAGTTTCGCTGTAATACTTATCTGATCTTTCAGATCTATAAAACAGTTTCTAGAAACTGAATAAGTATCGATAATTTTATTTTCATCTAAATCAATTTCATACATTGTCCAAGATGTGTGTCCATTTGCTTTTTTCTCCATCCAATTTCTAAAGCTCATTTTTTTATCAAAGCTTTCCTTCGGTATTGTAATCTCTTCTAAAATAACTCTGTTATTTTCAGTGTCTATCTCGAAAACAGATAAAGTAGAGTAGAGCTTGTTATACTCAAAGACTACAAAATCACCCTTTTTAGCTTCTTTTAATCTCTTTTTAAATAGGTTGTCCTCTGAAAAAGCTTTTATAGAAAATGTTAAAAAAAGTAGTAAAATAAAATATTTATATAAATTTCTCATAAGTTAATCATTTTAGATGATTTTTTTTCTTCTTGCTAGAAAAAAATTGTGTAATTTCCCCAAATAAAATACTTTGAGATTATAAGATAAAATTTGATAGGAATGGTTTTTATGCGAAAAGAGAAAGTTTTTAAAGATTTTACATCCTTTTATATATTGATACTTTTAGGGGTTTTATCGTTTAGTTCGTTTTCTGTGGGAGGTTTTGCTAAAGAGGTTATAGCTCGGGATATGTCAGATAAGTCCTATACAGGCCCTTCTAATAGCGTTAGGTATAATTCAATAGAAGATATTGATAGAAAGATAAATGAGCTAGAAGAGATGAAAAGAGGCTATGAATCTAAAGCTATAAAGCAAGTTAATCAAGCTCAGAGGCTTCAGTTTATAGAAGGTCAGCTTCAAGAAGCTAAAAGGTATTGGAGGGCTGCAGAGGATAATAGAAAAATAGTTACTAGGATACAGAAGGAAATTGATGAGCTGAAGATTGAGAGGATGAACCTTCAAAGTAAAAAGAGATAAAAAAAAAGATCTAAATTAAATTTTAGATCTTTTTTAATAGTAACGAAAAATTATTTTTATCCATTAAATCTTACAGGTCCTATTTTGCCAGCGCCATGAAGCTGATTTCGCTCCTTCAATCTTGCTAAAATACTGTTCTTCGGTTGTTGTAAAGGGTTTTGAGGCTCATTTTTCTGAGAAGATTGCAATAATGGCGGCGGAGATGAATGAAAAGATCTTTGTGGACGAGAAGGTTGTAGATAACGATGGTGTTGTTTATATGCAGAGGTATCTTCACATTGAACGGTTTTAAGTGCTTTGAATGCTATTTTACTCTCACTGACAAGGGAAAAGAAAAAACTAATTTTATAAAAGATTTTGTTAACCCAATTAAATCCTGATTCTTGGATTACATAGTATGTGTCTGTAGATTTATTCACAGAAGATCCGTTTATTAAACCATCGGATGTTCCTTTGAAGGCTGCATATGCCCCGTGTTCCATTATTTTCATTTTTTCCTACTTGTTTATTTATTTTTCTTTTTTATTTAAACCTTAATTGTTCCGGTGAGTTGTTAAGGGATTTTTCGAAATTTTTATGAGCTTCTTGGTTGCCAGGAAGGTCAAATGCACTTGGGTTTGTTTGACGAGGAAATTCAACAGGCGCTTCGGATGTATTTTCTGTAGTAGTTTCAGGACTTACTGAAAAATCAAAACTGTCTGGTTTTGGAAAAAGTTTTGCTATTTTCAAAGCTGTTTTTGCATAGTCTGCTGTAAAATTAAAGAGAGAATAAAAAGTAACTTTAAACTTTAATAATAATTTACTAACAAAATTTAACTTTTGATTGCCATCGATTAATTCCTTTATGATACCTAAATTTTGTTTGTCATCTAAGAACGTTTGTTGTTTAAGTTTGTCTGTTCTTAGAAATCCTTCGTTGCCTTGATCTATTTCTAAAATCTTTGCGGCATAACTGTAATTTACTTGAGGTGTATTCATTGCTTTCTCCTTGTTTATTATGTATTATAATAAATTTAATTAACCATTATTTAAATTATAGCAAGTTTTAATTTAATTTGCAAGTAAAATGTAATGCTCTAGCAATTAACCTTCAGAAACTTATATAAACAATTCAAATTATTTATTTACAATGACTTGCGTCAAATCTTTTTTTGAAATACCCTCGATTTGGAGCTTTTTGAGCCTAGATGTATGGCCTGATATAATAGATATTCTGCTTTGAGCTATATGTAAGCTCTTGGCAATAAAGCGGATAAGCTCTTTATTGGCTTTTCCTTTCTCAGGGGAGGCCTTTATTCTGATTTTAAGAGTATCTTCTTCAAAACCGATTATTTGATTTATCTTAGATTTAGGGATTATTTTAACTTTTAGGATCATAATATCTCTTTATATAAAGGCATTTAAGTTCTTTTCGTAAGTCTCTTATAATTAAGCGCTTAGTCGCAACGAACCTGAGCGTTTTAACCATGTTTTATCCAATTATTATCATAAACATATAAAAAACAGTAGCTTAAAAAAAACTAAAAAAGTAATATCTTGAGTTATGAAAAATTATAAGTTCACAAATTCATTTCTTCATATTTTCCATCGTAGCTAAAAGCTATGTGCAATCTAATGTTTTATTTAATTTCAGAATAATATTTAATGTTTAGGAGAAAATATGAAAATTAAAGAATTTATATCAGTTACTTTGCTAATAGCCGGCACTACGATAGGAGCTGGGATGTTAGCTATTCCCTTAGTTACCGCATCAAGTGGGTTTTTGCCTGCTTTTGTTATTACCTTTTTTGTTTGGCTTTTTATGTTCGTAACAGGGCTTTTGTTTTTAGAAGCTACTCTTTGGATGCCAAAAGACTCAAATGTTCTATCCATGACAGAGCGGTTTTTGGGTAAGAAATTTAAGATTATATCAGGTGGTACTTTTATATTTCTATATTACTGTTTGATGATAGCTTACTATGCTGCTGGAGCTCCTCTTTTTGCCTCTTTTATAGATGCTATCTTTCAAATAACTCTGAAAGGCTGGATAATATACGCTATTTTTGGGCTTGTTTTTGGGGCGATTGTTGGAGTCGGAATAAAATTCGTAGATAGGGTCAACTATATTTTGATGACAGCTTTATTTATCTCATTTTTTGTGCTAGTCGGGGTTGGGAATAAAAATGTAGATTTTGAAAGGTTTGTTTATCAGAATTGGAAAAGTGTTTTTTTTGCAGCGCCTGTTTTATTTAGCTCTTTTGGATACCACAATGTAATCCCATCGCTGACTTTTCACTTCAATCGAAAACCTAAGCTTATGAGATATTCGATTTTAGTAGGAACTATCATTCCTTTTATTATTTATTTGCTTTGGCAATATCTAATAATTGGAGCTGTGGATAAAGAAATAATTGATCAAACTCTAAAAGCTGGTAAACCAATCACTGAAGCTTTGCAATCAATTACCGGTATTGGTTGGGTAAAATCTCTTGGTAGAATTTTTGCTCTTTTTGCTATTATTACATCTATGTTAGGGGTCTCTTTTTCTGTTGTTGATTTTCTAGGTGATGGGTTAAAGATGAAAAGACATGGAAAAGATAGGTTTTTCTTATGTCTTTTAACTTTTGTGCCTCCTTTTATCTTAACTGCTTTAGATCCATCTATTTTTGTTTTAGCAATAGGAGTTGCTGGTGGATTTGGAGAGGCTTTTTTAAATGGAATCTTGCCTGCTATGCTAGTCTGGAAAGGAAGATATAAAGATAAACTAAAATCTAGTTTTTCTCTTTTCGGAGGGAAAATTACACTCACAGTTATTTTAGTTATAGGTTTTTTAGTGATGGTTTTAGAAAGCATTCATTTAGTAAAACAGTATTTAAAATAATTTTTAGATATTGTGATAAATTACAAATAATTCTATAGTCTTTGGCTTAATTAAAATTAAACCAAAGGCTATTGAAATGACAGCTAGATTACAAGCTATTAGAACAGGTGTTTCGACTAAAATATCAAGTGTAACTACAAGTATATCAAGTGGAGCAACTAATGTATCAAATAAAGTTAGAAGTGGCGCTCAAGGCGTTTTAAATAGCCTAAGCAGCGCAAAAAGTTATGTTGTATCTAGCTTGACGATTTCAAAAGAAAATAGAGAGAAAATAAACGCTATACCTAAAAAAATTTGGGATTTTATTATAAAAAACAGATCCCTTATATTTTTTGGTTTAACCGTTTTATTTTCTTATTATCTAGCGCCTATAGAGGCTTTTGAGTATTTGACAATAGCAGGATTTTCTTTAACAGGCTCTTTTGTCTCAGGAATGACTCTAGGAACAGGTCTTTTAGCTCTAAAAAATATCTTGTTTTCCTATCCAGTTAGAAATGCTAAAGAAAATAAAGGTAAAATAAATCAAGATGATAAAATAAACTACTTGCTAGGTATTGCAAATCTTTGTCAAGCATATATAAATCCAGCTCGCTCTTTAGGGACAATTATTGGCTCTGCTGGTTTTATGGTAGTGAAAACTGCATATAAACTTTTTCTACCAGCTGATGAGTTAAAAAAAGATCCTGTAATAACTATTTTATTACCAAAAGAACTTTTTGAAAATGCAAATATTGATGGTTTAGTTACAGCGGCTCAAACTCAGACTGGTTAATCTGGTTTTTTAGCACTTGATTATTTTACAAACCTTTTCAGATCCTTTGTCTTCAGAAAAATAGCATTTGATCGTTATTTTTAGAGCAGAATGAATTCTATAATCTGACCTGCTGCCCTGAAGCATTCGATCTCTATTATATCCTTTTTCAATAATCTCTTCTTGATATAGGTTTTGAGGGAAATCCCAAGCAGATGGCCAGTTTTTCTTGCCGAGTATTATTTCAGCCTGATCTTCAGATTCTATATCAAAAGATCTGTAGCCATACTTTTTAGCAAGCTCAGCGCCTTTTTCTAAAGCTCTTTTTTTTGCTGTTTTGTACATCGTGTGATCTCTTATAACAATAATAGTAAATTCGTCTTTTTGATTCCTACGCTCAAGGAGCTTATTATTAGGGCTTTGAGAATATGCGCTAGATGCTGTAATTAAGAAAATAGCAATCAATACTGGTAGAAATCTATATCTCATATTTACCTCTATAAGCAGCGGGTCTACTTAATTATTATAATTGCAGTTTTATAATTAAAATTAAATAAATAATTTAAATTACTTAATTAAGATAAATAAAACTAAGTTAATAATGTTGATAAGAGGTCTGTTCTCAATGCTTTAAGCAAAATATTAATAAAAAAGCCCCAATACTCATTGGTAATAGGGCTAAATATTAAAATAGAAAATTTTCAGAAATTACATTCCGCAAATTTCACATTTAGATTTTTTTGATTTTTTGCTTTTTCTTCTAGCTGGTTTTTTAGCTACTTTTTTAGCAGTTTTTCTTTTTGTAGTTTTTCTTTTAGCTGTTTTTTTAGCTACTTTTCTTTTAGCTGTTTTTTTTGTTTTTCTTTTTTTCACTGGCATATTTTCTCCCTCCTAAATCTTAGGTTTTGTATATACTCTCTGTTTTTCGAATATAATATAGCTATTATTTATGCAATGGTTTTTTTCTGTTTTTATATAAATTAAGATTATTAGGCTTTTAAATGAAGGTGATTATAAAATCCTTTTGTGATGAAGTCATCTTTTTTAATTATAGAAGAATTAATAATATAAATCTTTTTTGCGGATTAAAATAGCTATAGATAATTAAAAGCGTTTTTCATGCAGTTTAATAACTAAAATTAAATAAAAGCTATTTTGAAAGGCATTTAAAAGTTGTGAATAATCCGAATCTAAGATTAGAATGAAATATTAAAATTAATTAAAGAAAATGAATTAACTAGATTTAGTAATAGATAAATTAATAAGAGGTAAAAAAATGAAAGATTTTTCAATTTTGATAGGTGGTGAGGCCGGTTTTGGAATAGATAGCTCTGCAATAATTATTGCTAAAATACTTAATCAATTCGGGTTTAATATTTATATCTATAGAGAGTATCCCTCTCTTATAAGAGGGGGACATACTTTTGCAATTATAAGAGCTGCTCATGAAAAAATCGCAGCTCATAGAGATAGAGTAGATTTCATTTTAGCTCTAAATCAAGACTGCATAGACTTGGATAAGAGATTTATAAAAGATGAAACAACTATTATCTATGACTCAGGAACTGTAAAAACCGATGGAATAGCAATTAATTTAAGTGAAATAATAAAAGAAGAAAAAGCTACAGCTATCATGAAAAACTCGATTCTAATAGGAGCGCTTTGCAGTGTTTTAGGAATTGATGAAAATATAATAAAAGATGTTTTTAAAAAGCATCTATCTAAGTATTGGGAGTCAAATTTAAAAGTAGCTCTTAGAGGATATAATTCTGTAGAGACTATTTCTAAAATTGAAAAAGCCTCTGATAGTAAAAGACCAATTCTAACTGGAAATGATGCAATAAGTTTAGGCCTCGTTCATGCTGGGCTCGATTCTTATCTAGCATATCCCATGACACCTACATCTGGCATTTTGCACTTTTTAGCAAAAATAGAAAAACAGCTAAATTTAAAAGTTATTCATCCTGAGAGTGAAACAAGCGCAGTAATGATGGCACTCGGGCTCTCTTCTGCTGGATCTAAAGTTGCAATCGGTACATCTGGAGGAGGGTTTTGTTTAATGACAGAGGGTCTTAGCTTTGCTGCAATGGCTGAGCTCCCAGTGGTATTTATTTTAGGACAAAGACCAGGTCCGTCAACAGGTCTTCCAACTTATAGCACACAAACAGAACTAAATTTTGCTTTACATTCAGGTCATGGAGAGTTTTTAAGATTTATAACAGCTCCAGGAGATGCTGAAGAGGCATACTATTGGTCAGGGGTTTCTTTAAATATTGCTTGGAAGTATCAAATCCCTTCAATTCTTCTAACGGATAAAACTCTATCAGAGGGGATGTATAGTTTTGATAAAAAAGTTCTAAAAGATCTGAAAGAAGAAAATGGTCCTTTTTGGGATAAAAAAGGATCTTATAAAAGATTTTTAAATACAGAAAATGGAATATCTCCTCTAGCATTTTATGGTGAAAAAAATGCCACTATAAAAATAAATAGCTATGAGCACGATGAATATGGGATTACAATTGAAGATTCTGACACCACTATGATGATGCAAAATAAACGGTTAGGTAGAGAAAAGTTTTTATTAAAAGAACTTGAAAATTATGAAACCGTTAAAACTTATGGAGATGAAAAATCATCTACAGCCATTCTTTGCTGGGGTTCTAATAAAGGAGTCTGCGTGGAGGTTGCTAAGACTT
Source organism: Candidatus Anoxychlamydiales bacterium (assembly GCA_011065045.1). Lineage (GTDB taxonomy): Bacteria > Chlamydiota > Chlamydiia > Chlamydiales > SM23-39 > JAAKFX01. The sequence continues at coordinate 4,523 of JAAKFN010000019.1, read as the reverse complement.
TAGGGTTAAAAGTAATTCAACCAATTGTTTTATCTCCTTTTCCCCAAGAAGAGTTTAAAAAGGCAACTCAGAATATAAAAAATTTAATTTCTGTAGAGAATAATGCAACGGGGCAACTCTCAAATTTAATCAAGCTCCATGGATTTGGAGTGAACTCAAGAATATTAAAATATGATGGAAGACCGTTTATTGTTGAAGAGCTAATAAATAAAGTAAAAAAGGTGCTAAAATGAGTGATATAAATTTAAATTCATATGCTGAAAATACATGGTGTCTCGGCTGCGGTAATTTTTCAATCTTAAATGGCATTAAATCGATTTTACAATCGCTCATTGCAGAAAAAAAAATTCCATATGAAGAGATAGTAATAGTAGGTGGTATAGGCTGTCATGGAAAAATAATGGATTATATAAATATTAATAGTTTTTCATCACTCCATGGTAGAGCGATTCCAGCAGCAGAGGGCATAAAACTTGCAAATCCAAAACTAAAAGTAATAGTATTTGCAGGGGACGGCGATGCTTATGGAGAGGGGATGGAGCATTTAATATTTGCAGCCAAAAGAAATGTCGATATGACTTTGATCGTTCACAATAATAGAGTATATGGGTTAACAACAGGGCAATATACTCCAACATCACCAGAGGGTTACAAAGGTAGATCTACTCCAGAAGGCAATGTTGAAATGCCAATAAATCCTTTAGAGATAATGCTCTCTACTGGAGCTACATTTATAGCTAGAGCAGCGTCTCATGGAATAAAATTTCTAAAAGATATGTTTATACAAGCAATAATGCATAAAGGGTTTTCCTTAGTTGATGTTTTGCAAGTTTGCGTAACTTATTACAATATGTATAAATACTACTCTGAAAGGGTCTATGAAATATCAGATCATAACTTCTCTGATTATAACACAGCTTTAAATAAAATTAGAGAGTGGAACTATAACGACGATGCTAAAATAGGACTTGGTGTTTTTTATAAAAAAGAGAGATTTTCTTTTGAAGATAAATACTTAGATTACGGAGACAAAAGCATTGATAGAGCAAATGAAATAGATAAAATTTTAGATGCAACAATATAATTTTTTTGTTGATTTTATATGCCTTTTAAGGTTTTTTCTAAATTAGAAGAGATTTAAAATTCAGATAAAAAAAATGAAAAAATATATTTTTATTTTCTTAAGCTTTTTTTTAGCGCTTCAAACATATAGCTTTGCTAAAGAAAAAAACAAAGAGGTAATAGTATATTTATTCTGGGGCAAGGGCTGCAAGCATTGTGATAGAGAAAAGATCTTTTTAGCTAAACTTCAAAATAAATATCCAACTATAAAAATTTATCAACTAGAGGCTTGGAAAAATCAAGAAAATAGAGATCTTTTAATAAAACTCTCTAAAGAGCTAGATATCAATATATCAGGACTTCCAATTACCATCGTTGGAAATAAAGCTTTTGTTGGTTATTTAGATGAAAATACTACAGGAAAAAACATAGAAATTGCAGTTATTGACGCTCTAAAGAATGGATCTAATGATATAGTTGAAGATCTAAAAAAACCTGATGATGCTAAGAAAAGCAAACATACTATCCCTGAAAAAATTAAAGTTCCAATTTTTGGTGAGATCAAAATAAAAAATCTATCTCTTCCTCTATTAACTATTTTATTTGGAGCGATAGATGGTTTTAATCCATGCGCTATGTGGGCTCTTTTAATGCTACTCTCTTTTCTAATAACTCTTAAAAGCCGGAAAAAAATGCTTTTTTTCGGTTCTATATTCATTTTTGTATCAGCTGTAGTCTATTTCATGTTTATGGTCGCATGGCTCAATTTTATGCTATTTTTTAGCTATATTAATTGGGTGAAAATAGCTGTTGGATCAATTGCAGTTTTAGGCGGAGCTTACTACTTAAAAGAATATTTTTTTAATAAAGATAGCTCATGCAAAGTAACCAGCTCCAGATATAAGAAAAAAATAGCAACAACAATGTCTTTGTTAACAGAAAAAGAGGGGATTTTTTTAGCTATTGTCGGTATTTCTGTACTAGCTTTTTTAGTGAATTTAATAGAGCTTATTTGCTCTTTTGGTCTTCCCGTTATATATACTCAAATACTTAGCTTATCTTCTTTAAGCACATCTTCTTATTATCTTTATGTTCTTCTCTATATATTTGTTTTTATGCTAGATGACTTGCTCATTTTTTTCATTGCTGTATTTTCTCTTCATCTTCTAAAAATTACTACCAAATATAGTCGTTTTTCTCATCTAATAGGAGGCGTAGTTTTATTAGTTTTGGGAAGTCTGCTTATTTTTAAGCCAGAGTGGCTCATGTTTTAGGAGCATTCTTTTCTTTGATTAAATATTACTAAGACAACCTAAGCAGAATTTTTATGTTCACTAAATTAATCAACTATTTACATTTTTATATTCTGGTGATAAAAGAAAAGAAAATACTTAAAATAGGTAAATTATGCGTGCAAAAAGAATTTCAGGAATAATAATAGTAATCATAGGAATCTCTTTGATACTCTCTTCTTTCTATATTAAAAGTCGTGTTAGATCAGGAAGGCAAGAAATTTCAGAGGCCCAGAGTACAGTTAATAAAGGAAAAAAACTTTTTTCTGTTACTCCAATAACTAAAGACGTCGGTGATGTCCTCACGGGTTCAGCACAGAAAAAAATCAACGAAGCATCAGGTATGGCTGATAGTTACGCTGTTTTAGCTACATGGTTTCAGATTGGAGGAGCCGTTTTCATCGTTTTAGGTGCTGTGCTTATATTTATCGGCAGAAAAAAATAAATAGATTGTTTTAGATAATTTGTAAAACTGATTAATAATTTTTCATTTTTTCTAATTTTGAAATAATTCATAAAAAAAACATGTAGTCTTTAACCATCTCCATGTGTTCCCTAGAAGAAGACTCTCTATTTGTTTTAATTTGATCTAGAATAATTTTTCTGCCCCTTTCTCTTCTTTTAAAAAATTATAGGCCTTTGCCCTGGGTTGGATTCTCAACTCAAGTTTTTCTGGATTCTTCTCTGATAATTTCTCGATAAAATTCATGATTTGATCTTCATCAAGTGTGTTTTCATGTTTTTTTTTGTCAGTTTGATCTAACTGCTTGATAATGAGAGAGGTTCAGGCAAGACTTGAACCAGCGGAAAAGTGGATTATTGAGGGATGGGGATTTCTTAATCTACCAACATCAATCAATCGCTATGAGTATAATAATAAATTAGATTTGTTTAAAAGAATCCCGGTTAATACTGGATAATGTTGATTTTATACAAAGTCCACTGCAAAGTTTTGGCGCCATTTTTAATATCTTATTAATTATTTAAAAAATTTATTTACATATATATAAATTTATTTTGATTAAAATTTTAATCATTGATATAATTGTTCGTTATATCGTACAATCAGGTATGTTAAGTGGAAATAAGCAAAACACAAGAATTTGAAAAATGGTTTAACGAAGAATCTACCAAATCTAAAGGACAAATTATAGCTCGATTAACGAGAATTCAAGTTTATGATCATTTTGGAGATTATAAATTACTTGGCAATGATTTGTTAGAGTTAAGATGGAAAGCTGGTAAGAGAATTTATTTTTCTATTTTTCAAGATAAAGAAAAAATGGTTTTGCTTTTATTAGGAGGATACAAAAATGGCCAAAAGAAAGACATCAAGAAGGCGAAAGCGCTTATTACAAAATATAAAAAAACATAGGGAAATTTCAGTGAAACCAATCGAGTTAAAGAAAAAAAAAGGGATTTCAAAAATGGATCCATCTAAAATAATGGTAGATGAAAATTTTCTTGTTTATGCTCTGCTTGAATGTTTTAAAGATAATGATCCTGACGCATTGATTGAGATATTAGATGGTTATATTGCTGCTTGCAACAAATCAAATTTTGCAAAAAAAGCTGATATTTCTAGAAGTACTCTTTATGATATGTTACATGGAAAAAAGAATCCCACTCTTCGAGTTTTAACTCAGTGTATCCATGGATTGGTTTCTTGAAACTTTGAGAATAAGAAACATCAATCATTCTTCTTTAAAGGATGGAGTGTAAGACTCTTTTCATAATCCTTTTCACAATTTGAGAGTTTTTCTATATTTAATCCTCTTGGGATTTGTTATCATTTTTATTTTGTTATGTTTTGCAATTTACTGTAAATTAGTGAGAAAAATTTGTGAAAACTTCATTTTTTTTCATTACCCAATAGATATAAGTGCTTGATAATAAGAATGGGGCAGGTAGGACTTGAACTTGAGACCAACGGATTATGTGGGAGGGGGGGCTTGACCTACCAACATCAACCAATCTCTATGAGTATTATAATAAAGTAGATAGGCTTAAAAGTATATTGGATTTTATTGAATGGTGCTGGTGAAATGTCAATCACCCCTCCCTAAAGGACTTGTCTTTACCCGCATTTTTTTCAAAAAAATAATTTACATTTAATGTAATATTTTCTTTTAATTTTTTATGGAGAAAATATGGATATGCAAAAATTTG
>JAAKFN010000189.1 GCA_011065045.1 Candidatus Anoxychlamydiales bacterium | reverse complement strand
ATACATGTAGTTATTTTGAGCAAACCTTCTATATTGATCATACTTTTGAGTTTCTTGATCTGGCAGTAAATTTCCTAAAGAGAAAAACTGCTCAAAGATAAATTTTGTTTGATAAAACTTATTTTCAAAGCCAAGAGAGTAAGATAACATTGCTTGAGAAACATTAATAGTTGGGTCAAAAGATGTTACTATATTTGAATAAGGAAGGTTTGTATTTGCTCTTTTAAAATCAAATCCCAAAATCAGATCTTGAGAGATATTTTTAATTAATGGCAAACAAATATCGTATCTAAAAGAGGTATCTATTCTAAAACGATCATCTATAGTTAAAGAGGGAAGAGTTGGATCTGGCTCAAATTTAGAAAAACTACCATACATAGTTAAAACATTTTCCCAGGGAAGATAAAAAATAGCTTGAGCTGTATGATCTTTAAATTCATTCGTGTCATAAGAAGTTGTGAATTGATAAGATAAAACGCTATCTACCAAAAATGCTCTATTTAAATTAAAGCCAGTATAAGAGCGGTTTCGTCCGATTGCATTGATTCCAGTGTCATCTGTTCCAACATAAAATCTAAAAGGAAACTGATCTTTGGTTATAAGCTCGACATCGTAGTTATTTCTTCCTTTGGGTTGAAGAACTAGATTAACATTTCTAAAAGGATTTAAGTTGATAAAGTTTAAATGCTCTTGAAGCTTTTGTTGATCTATAAAGTCTCCAGCTTTTGTTTTGAGTCTTTTTTTGAGAAGGTCTGTGTTTGTGTATTTGTTATTTGCAACAATTACATCTGCTATCTTTTTTTGAGAGTTTTCATTTGTATCAGAAGATAGATTATCTAACTTAAAACTAGATATGCTAGAAGGTATTTGATTATTAAAGGGATCAAAATAAAAAAGTTTATTGATCTCTACTGATTTTTGAAATATTTCATCTTCAAAAAGCTTTAAATTTGATTTTTCAATCCTTGAACTATTTTGGGCTCCAATATTGAGCTCTTTCATGGAATTTTGATCAAGAGATGTTAAAAAAGAATTGCTGGGAGTTAATTTTAAACTTGCAAAAGTATAAATTTCATTAGGATCTATTTTTATTTTTTCAAAAATGCTTTCAGTATCAATGTTTTTATGTGTTTTAGAAGTTTTTTGAAGATCTTTTTGATTTATGTTAATAAATGCAGCTTTATCGAGATTTAGTTTATTTATATCAAGAGATGAGTTTCTTCCTAAGCTAGAATGAAACCCGCCCGAGTGAATTTTAGCGGCTATATGGCCTCTTGTAAGGATATACAAAACTATAACTACTATTAGTACTATAGTGAGGTAGACATATTTTCTTTTCATAAGATCACGAAATTTATGTAATCCATCATTTTACATTTACTGAGCTATTTTTTATAGAAATTATAATTAAATTCCAAGGATTTTTTTATAAAATTTTAAAAATATATATATATTTAATTCTAATCCAAGTGCATCCAGCATAAGAAAAAGATTAATCCTGAAAACAGAAAATCTAAAAAAGTAAATCGCAATCAATCGACAAGAGCCTTACAAAGTAATACTAAATACAAGAATAAAGGTTTTCTCTATTTTCTCTGCAGCTAAATAATATTCTTACCAATTTGGTACGGTACTAAAATTAGTACTTCCGCATTGAGGGCATTGAGATGTAAAAACTCCTCCTTCCCACTCATAATGACAATCATTACAAACATTTTTAAAAAGTTTTTTAGCATGAACACTAGAGCCTATCAAATACTGTCCATTAAAATCTTGCACTCTAGGAGGTAAAACTAATGTTTTTCCATTAGTTAAATTTAATAAAGAACCTAAATTAGTTTCATAAACTTGATTTTGATCTAGATATAACTTGCCATCATCATATTTTTCTATCGCAGAAGGCGCATAAACAATGATTTGCTGAGTTGCATCTAAATGCTCTATAAGAAGATTTTGCTCAATTTCTTTTTGAACGTTTTGGCTAAAAAGTGATATACTTAAAATTAAAAAAAACGCACTCAAGCTAAATGAGATTTTACAGTACATTCAAACTCCTATTTGAAATAAAAAAAAACATAATACCATTGAAAATATTTTTTTTAATATTTATTTTTAATTTTTTTTTTACAAGTTGTTTCAATCCATATGGTCATGATAAAAAAGAAAAAGAAAATCAAAACTCTGAAATTTTAATATCCAAAGAAGAAAAGATTTGGATGAATAAATTTTTTCATGATTTTTTTTTAGATAGCTCAGCCATATATACTCTTTATGGAACAAAGCCTCTTTCGTCGAAAGAAAT
>JAAKFN010000188.1 GCA_011065045.1 Candidatus Anoxychlamydiales bacterium | reverse complement strand
TTCATAATTATTTTATCAATTTGCTCTTGTTCTTTTATATAGTTGCTATATTCACTCGTTAGGGATATATCGAATACATTTCCTAATTTAAAGTAACTGAGCGTTTTTTTTTGTTCTTCTTCTTTTTCCTTTTTCTCGGTGGCTGGTTTAATGCTATCTTCATCAATATTTTTGGTAAATATTGGAACTCGAACTTTATAGGCTTTACTACCTTTAAGGATTTGGATATTTTGTTTCTTCCAATTGGTAAAACTGTTAACGACTCCAACAAATTCTTTATGTTCTCTCTTTTCTGATTGGGCTAATAGCAAAAGAATATTTCTGATTGAGTAGTTATGAAGCTGTTTATAGTTGGCGATGATTCCTATGAAATCTTGAATAGTTTTTTTGTCTAAAAATTTGGTGTAGAGGTCTTGAATTTCACGTTTTTCAGCTTCCCTTTTTTGTTTGTATTGCTCTTTTTGAGCTATTGCAAATGATTTGTTATGTTTGGATATAGATTTAGTTGTCATACTTATAGGGAGTTTAGAATATTATTTATTTGTGTAGAGGGTTGGGATTTATCAATAATATGGATTCTCAATTTAGTTTTATTAGGAGTTTGTCTTTTTCCGCTGATATATTAGTGTGCTTAGCTGTTTTAACCAAATGGATTTATTAAACTTTTTTTAAGCAACTTTGTTATTTTCTTTTTGTGTAACAAATTTTGTGTTGGTTTTATTTCAGGTAAAGGATCAAAAAGAAATTAGAAGATACCAAAGTAAAATGAAAAAGGATCGTTATTTAGCTATATGATAAAAGAATTAGGGGATTATACCCATTTAGAAGGCATTTGTTGAGAAACTTATTATTCTCTTTCAAACCTTCAATTATTTTATATTTTAGAGTAAGATTTGAGGTAGTAACTGGAAAGGATAGTAGATAGCAAAAGTGAGGGATAGTGGAATTTTTTCATTTTAAAATGTTCAGAAGTCCTAAACTCTTGAAATTAAAATTGTTAAAAAAAAAAGTAATTTAGATATTTTTTTAACTTTATTTTGCCGTTTAATTAATTAGTATGGATCTGAAGAGATTCGATTATTTGAGAAATCTCCTCTTGGTGTTTTCCCTTATACTGCATTTGTATGGTTTGGTAATGGGTTTGTATGAAAAATTTTAGCTCCACGAGATTTAGAGGACTGAAAATAGTCAATTTGGTCTTGGGAGTAGTTAAAAAAGGTTTGGTCCTATTTAAGAATATCTTTGAAGATTTCGAAGAGAATTCAAATTCTTATGGTGTTAGCATATTTTTTACTATTTAACTTTAATCAAAAAAATAGCTAGTCGGATCTCTTCAAATTTTTGAGTTTTGATTAATTTTTAAGTATTGATTGGAATCTTCATATGTTCTTAAAGATTCCGGTTTTGATATTACAGGAATGTATCAGTGGTCTGAACGTAACCCTCAACACTTCGACAGAGTAAAAACAAGAGAATTTAATATTAAGCTTTTACAGGGTCAATCGAAAGAAATTGATAAATTAATTAACAACGATATAGACAAAACAAGATACATTCCAAATCTTCCCACTAATTCGAGAGAATTTGATATACTTGTACTTTTGATTCTTGATGTTATTCCGACATTTTTTTCAACACATTTAAAGAGTGTAAGGAGTGATCTGGCTGATTCAACAACAGTAATTAGGGATAAAAAATATGGCTTGAGCCGAGATTCATTAAGTCATATACTAGAGGCTTCTAAGTATTGGTTTACGACAATCTATTATGCATCAGGGGATATTCAAGGCCCTCGTCAGATATCCGATCTTGTTAGTGCTACTTTGAAGTCTGAGCAAAATTCGAAGGAGATAGCTAAATTTATTTTTAATGATCTTCAGTCTTCTGACAAATTATATGCAAAAGGTCAATTAGATTCGCAGATATTTCATACGGCTGCCAGTATTTTGAATGAATACATTAAAGACTTGACTTTTGTGGCTTCTGAGGATGTTTCTGAAGAACTTTCATGGCTATTTAGTTCTTTTACCGCAGATCCAACAATCATGGACCAAGATTATGCATCCATTATTGAGCAGAGGATAAAAAACGAAGTTTTACTTATTTATAGAAGAACCCACGATGAGGACAAAGTAGCTTATATTTCTGATAATTGGAATTCAATTTACGACGGCATCAAAAGATTGTTTACTCAAGAGACTGATAAGCTTCTAAGAGAATTACCTGGAGGTCATTATGAACTTGTATGGGAGGACAAGATAGTTCATTCCTTTTTACGATTCGAAAATGGCGAAAAAGTAATGCTTGCAGGAAATATGCTTCTTTCTGATGCAAATTTTATAGGCATCATTGATTCATCCTCACCTAATAA
>JAAKFN010000187.1 GCA_011065045.1 Candidatus Anoxychlamydiales bacterium | reverse complement strand
ATAAATTTTAGTTTTAATATTGGGTTTATTAAAACTTTTTGATAAGGAGCTCTGAAATTTGAATCTAACATATTTTATTTTTTAATTTTTTAAAGATTATTGGAAGAAGCATAAAAATAGCTAGCAAAACTAAAGCTAAACTCACTTCAAAAGTGAAAATAGATTTAAGCTCAAATTTATCTTGTTTAATGATAGATTCTAGAGCGGTGCCTGCCACTGCAAATACAAAAGTACCAGGCAATATTCCAAAAAAGGTTGTCCATAAAAATGTAGAAAATCTAATTTTAAATAGAGCTGGGACTATATTTACAAGCCAAAAAGGGAAGAGGGGAATGAGTCTTAAAAAAAGCATGTAGCATTTAGCGTTTTTCTGAAAACCTATAGATATTTTTTTTAAGAGTTTCCCTGCTTTTTTTATAAAAAAATCTTTTATAGCAGTTTTAGCTGCTATAAATAGAATTGAAGCTCCGATAGTAGCTCCTATTGCAACGTAGATAGTTGCTAAATATTTACCAAATAAAAATCCCGCTAGGATAGTTAAGAAAACAGCCCCTGGAATAGAGAGCGCAGTAGATACTATGTATATTAAAATAAATAAAATTGGAAATATGATTTTATGTTCATCTAAAAGATTTAGTAGAGTTTCTCGATAATGTTTTAGATTTTCAAAAGAGAAAAAATCAAAGCCTCCAAAACTAATCGCTAGTATCATTAAAATAACAATTATTAAAACTGGCAAAAATCTTAAATATTTTTTCATTTTTTTCTTTTAAAAATTGTCTGGGTTAAATACATATCAGCAGCTTTTCTAATAGCTAAGCTATATGTTGGATATGGATAGATAAGATTAGCAAGACTATGAATTTTTATATTTTTTTTCATTGAAAGTATAATCTCAGATAGCATCTCACCTGCTCTTCTTGCGACTATGCAAGCGCCGAGAATTTCGCCTGAGAATTTATGAGTTACAATCTTTACAAACCCATTTTTTTCATTCTCACAAATAGCTCTATCCAAAGTATCTAAAGATACAAAATAGGTGGCAACGTGTTTTTTTGAGTATTTTTTTATTGCTTGTATTTCATTTAGACCAATTGAGGCAACTTCTGGATCTGTAAAGGTTACTCTTGGCATTAGAGATAGAGAGATCTTCTTTTTTAAAAATGGAACTAAAAGAGTAAATAAAACAGATCTTGCCATATTTTCTGCCTTGTGAGTAAAAAAGGGTTCTCCTATGCAATCTCCAATAGCAAAAATATGTTTTTTATTAGTTCTAGCAAAACTATCAACTTCAATTCCTTTACTTGAGTAATCGATGTCTGCCTTTTCTAAATTTAAATTTTTCAGATTTGCTATTCTACCTGTTGCAACGAGAAGTTTTTCAGATTTTATCTGATTCACATAAGAGTTTTCTTTGTTTTTTACAATAACTTCAAAACTATCGTTTTGATATTTTATATTTTCAACGCTAGAATTTAAATATAGAGATATTCCTTCTTCTTCAAAAACATCTTTTAACATTTTAGAGCTATCGATATCTTCATTAAATAGTATTTTAGGAGCTAAATCTATAAGAGTTACTTTAGATCCAAGCCTTTGAAAAGCTTGAGATAGCTCTGAGCCAATAGCTCCTGCTCCTAGAATTGTTAAACTTTTGGGGATTTTCTCTAAATTAAAAATAGTTTCATTTGTATCGTAGGGTGTTTTATCAAGACCATTTATAGGTGGGATAAAAGGAATTGATCCTGTTGCTATTATAATCTTTTTTGCAAAAATATTTAATTTTTGTCCGTCACTATTTATAGCTTCAATGATCTTATCTGTTTTAAATGAAGCCTTTGCTTTTAGAGTAGTAACTCCTATTTTTTTTAAAGCTTTTTCATCTTCATTTAGACGGATTTTTTCAATTGTATCCCTTACTCTTTTAAGAGAAGCTGTTGTGTCATAATCTAAATGATCAATTGTTGAATTGCCAATTTTGAAATTTATTCCAAAATCTTTTGCTCTTTTAATATCATGAGCTACTTTACTAGATGCGATTAGAGTTTTAGAGGGGATACATCCAAAGTTTGTACAATCTCCACCAAATAGATTGTTTTCTATTAATAAAACTTTTTTTTTGGCTTTAGCGAGTCCTATTGCTACAACTAAACCTGCGGCTCCAGCCCCTATGACAACGTACTTATATTTCATAATTTAAAAAATTGTCTATAAAGATATGAGTGTTTATTTTTATTGATCATTTTGTCAATAAGAATTTAATTTTATTCTATTTTTTGTTATTACAGTATTAAGAGAAAAACAGGGAAAATAATATGCAAATTGGATTTGTAGGTCTTGGTAAAATGGGACTTAACATGGTGAAAAGATTA
>JAAKFN010000186.1 GCA_011065045.1 Candidatus Anoxychlamydiales bacterium | reverse complement strand
TCCTCATCAAGCTAATGAAAGAATTATCGATGCTATTGCTAAAAGATTTGAGCATTTAGAGAGTGATAAAGTATTTAAAGAGGTTGTTCATAAATTTGGTAATACTTCAGCATCATCTGTTGGGCTAGCTTTAGATATTTTAAAAAAAGAAAACCGCATAAAACCTAAAGAAAAAATTCTTTTAACTGTTTTTGGAGCAGGCTTTACATGGGGAGCTTGTATCTTAGAAAACAGTTAAAGTTAAAAAGGTTAATTTTCATGAAAAATATTGCTTTTATATTTCCCGGACAAGGATCGCAAAAAGTTTTAATGGGAAAAGATTTTTATGATAATTTCTCGACATCTAAAGAAGTCTTTGAAAAGGCTGATTCTCTATTAAATTATAAGCTTACAGATATAATGTTTAAGGGGCCTAAAGAGAAGTTAGATCTAACTCAAAACTCTCAACTCGCTTTATTTATAAATTCTGTTGCTATTTTAAAAGCTATAGAGGAAAAATACCCAAATATCACTGCTAAAATATGTGCAGGATTATCTCTTGGTGAGTACTCAGCTTTATTTGCATCTAAAAAACTAAGTTTTGATGAGCTTCTTTTTTTAATACAAAAAAGAGCTGCATTTATGGACGGGGCTTGTAAATTAAACAAAGGTGCCATGGCAGCTATTATAAATTTAAATATAGATACTGTAAAAGATGTAATAAAAGATTTTGAAGATGTTTGGATTGCAAATATTAATACAGATCAGCAAATAGTAATTTCTGGCAAAAAAGAATCCATTGAAAAAGCCTGTATAGCTTTAAAAGAAAAAGGAGCTAAAAGAGCTCTTTTATTAGATGTTCAAGGAGCTTTTCATACTCCTTTCATGAAAAGCGCAGAAGATAATTTAAAAAATGAAATCCTACAAGCTAACTTTGTAGATAGTAATATAGATCTTGTTATGAATGTAACTGCTAAAAAGCCTCAAGATACTAGCAATTTAAAAACAAATTTGATAAAACAAGTAAGTTCAACTATTAAATGGGCCGAGACAATTAGAAATATGGATGAGAGTGTTGATCTTTTTATTGAAATAGGTTCAAAAGCTTTAACTAATATGAATAGAAAAATAGGTGTAAAAGCTAAATGCATAGCAATAGAGAAAGTATCAGATTTAAAGGAGCTAGAAAATGCATTTGAAAAATAAAAAAGCGATAGTAACGGGAGCTACTAGAGGGATTGGAAAGGCTATTGCTATAGCTTTTGTTAAAAGCGGCGCAGATGTTGCTGTTTTTGCAACAAATCAAGATCGTTTAAATCAAATGCAAAAAGAGCTAGAAGATATTAAAGTTGATCCAAATCAGAGAATTATTACAAAAAAAGTTGATGTATCAAAATACTTAGAGGTAGAAAAAGCTTGTTTAGATGTGATAAATGAATTTTCACACGTTGATATATTAGTCAATAATGCGGGGATCACAAAAGATACCCTTTTAATGAGAATGTCAGAAGAGGACTTTGATAGAGTGATTGATATAAATTTAAAATCTGTCTACAATACCTGCAAAGTATTAATTCGCTCTATGATGAAAAATAAGAAAAGTAAAATTATAAATATTAGCTCAATTGTAGCTCTTATGGGAAATCCTGGCCAAACAAATTACGCAGCTTCAAAAGCTGGAGTGATTGGTTTTACCAAATCACTCGCTAAAGAAGTAGCTTCTAGAAATATTAATGTTAATGCAATAGCTCCAGGTTTTATAGAAACTGAAATGACTCAAAAAATACCAGAAAAAATCCAAGAGCAAATGTTAAAAAATATCCCCCTTAAAAGATTCGGTAAATCTCAAGATATAGCAAATATGGTCTTGTTTTTAGCAAGTGATGAATCAGATTATATCACAGGGCAAGTCTTTACCGTAGATGGCGGGATGGGAATGTAAGTTATTTAAATAAAAAAAGTGAGGAAATATGGCACTAGAAAAGGAAGTGATAGATATTATTGTTGAGCAGCTAGGAGTAGATGCTGCTGATGTAACTTCAGAAAAATCTTTTGTAGAAGATCTAAATGCAGATTCATTAGATCTTACAGAGCTTATCATGACTTTCGAAGAGAGATTTGGATTTGAGATATCAGAAGAAGATGCTGAAAAACTAAAATCTGTTGGCGATGTAATCAAATACATTGAAAACAAACAAAAAGAAAGCTCATAGAATTCTCATATAAGCCGACAATTAAAAATTGTCGGCTATTTTCTTTTTTTTATATAATAGTAAGGCGTTGTTGCATAAGTAATATTTGAGCAAGATTAGCCATTATCAATTACAGTTATGCAATATAACTAAGAGGAAGTCCTAACTGATTCATTTTGTTTAGGATCATGCATTTAATCTTACTT
>JAAKFN010000185.1 GCA_011065045.1 Candidatus Anoxychlamydiales bacterium | reverse complement strand
CCAAAAGCTCTAGTTGCACCCTTTCTATGAACGCAGAGTTTTTTAGGTTTTCCGTTTATGTTGTATGTTTCAAATTTAGCGATGTTATGACAAACATCATATAGAAGTTTTATATCTTCAAAGCTGATACCACAAATATCGTTAATAGCAACTCTTACTAAATGAAGCATTTGCTGGCGGTTATTAAAAGCGAAGTTAGCAGCTGCTGCCATTTGAGCAAAATAATTTTTTCCATCCTCTGAATTTATCGGAGCTGCAACTAGTTGTCTATCTGGTAGATCTTTAGCGTAGCCTTTTTTAATAAATACATTTAAAACATCTTGGCAAACTTGATGACCAAAACCTCTTGATCCTGAATGAATCAAAACGTATGCTAAATCTTTTTCTATCCCCCATTTTTTTGCAGTGTCTGGAAGATAAATATTTTCAACTTTTCCGATTTCGATAAAGTGATTACCTGAGCCTAATGTACCGAGCTGTTTTCTTCCTCTATCTTTTGCATGGCTTGATACTAAAGACATATCAGCGCCGTCTATTTTTCCATTACTTTCGATATGATCTAAATCTCTATCTATCCCAAAACCTTGTTCAATAGACCATTTAGCGCCGAGCCTCGCTATGTTTGAATAATCTGTGTCTGATAAATGTTTTTCTCCTCTATGCCCATAACCAACGCCAGTTGGGACTAGTTCAAAAATCCTTTTAATTATTTTTGATCCGTATTTCTCTTTTAACTCAGAAAATTTTATAGGTAATAGTGCAATTCTAACTCCGCAATTTATATCATAGCCAACCCCACCCGGAGAGATAATCCCTGTCTCTGCATCAAAAGCAGCAACACCACCAATAGGAAAACCATACCCCCAATGAATATCTGGCATAGCAATTGAGTGACCAACTATACCTGGAAGAGTTGCAACATTTTTTACTTGCTCTATTGATTTATCTTCTTTAATAACTTCTAAAAGCTCTTCTTTAGCAATTATTAGTCCGTCAACTCGCATCAAACCTTCTTTCGGAACTAAAAATTTAGAAGGACCTATTTTTTTAAGGTTATACATCGACAATCATCTCCCAAGATAAAATATTATTCTCTCTTTTAATATCTGAATGAAAACTAATAGCCTTAAAAGGCATATGAATCCCATCAATTTCAGCTTTAGTTACAAGCTCGTTTAGATTTATAATCACATCATCAATACTGCTTACATTTTTAAGCTCTTTATAATAAGAGAGAAGTTTTCTCTCTTTAAAAGATAGCGCTATAAAAGCGTTATATAAAAGATCTGAAAAATTCTCACCTCTAATAATAAAAGCAATATCAGCTGTATGCTCAATCTCATCAAAAGGTTTTAAAAATTCTTTTTTCCAAAGAGTTTTGTATTCACTATTGCTATGGGATTCAAAAAGATTAAAACTTTTCACATAAAAAGCAAATGGCTCAAAACTTTTTTCCCACGCTCCAATTTTAAATTCATTCCTGCAAACTGTTACATGTGGTAAAAAATTATCTCTATTTTGTTTTAGATCAAATTTTTTATTTTTAAAAAATTCAAAAAGCTCTTTTTGAGATTCTTGAATTTTTTTATTTTTATCCATGAAATTAGCTTTGTATGCTACAAGCCTTGGATGCTTCTCGGGTAAAAATAAAACTTTTTCAAAAAAGCCACTTGGAGATATTTTAAAATCAAATAATGAAAGCTCTTTTAAATATGAAACAATATCTAAAAAATTTTGATCTCCTAAAAACAGAAGAGTTATATGTCTGTTTTTTTCTTGAATTAACTTCTTTTCTTCAGGAGTTTTTAGCCAATGAGTAAAAATTTCAAAGCCAAAAAAAACTCTTTTTGTATCATCTTTCATTTTTTAAAAATTTTTAAATTTTTGTTTTTTCTTAAACTAAAAATGTTGTAACTTCATATTATGCTTTTTTATGAATTATTTAAAAAAAAATCCTAAAACACTTAATTTCAAGAAGAAAAAAAAACAGTAGCGAAAAAAATCAAAACCCTATATCTAGTAATTTAGAGAAAGTAAAATACTATATGTGGTACCTCAGGACTCTAAATCTTGAAAGACTACTTTGAGATAAGAAACTTAAAAGGAGAAAAAAATCATGAAGAAAAATAATACAAAAAGCTTTGAAAAAATAATAAAAAGAAATGAAAGAATCGATGACTTTGACTCTGATAAAATCTACAAAGCTATACTAAAAGCTGGCAAAGCTACAAAAGAATTTGATGAATCTATTGCAAAAACTCTAACTATTAGAGCGATATCGATGGCAGAAAAAATGTTAACAGAAATTCCAACAGTGGAAGATATGCAAGATATTGTAGAAGAGACCCTTTTATCATCTCCTTTTAAACTAACTGCTAAAGCTTATATAATATATAGGGAGCAACATTTTAAAATTAGAGAAATTGCAAATAAAGCAGGAGTAGATCTTATTGATCAATATTTAGAAAAACTAGATTGGCAAGTGAAAGAAAACTCTAATATGAGCTTTTCT
>JAAKFN010000184.1 GCA_011065045.1 Candidatus Anoxychlamydiales bacterium | reverse complement strand
TTTTAGCGATAATTATAAATAGAAAATTTGGTTTTACTGTAGGTCAAATAATTTTAACTATAAACGTTTTTATTTTTGCAGTTTATGGGTGGATTTTTAAAGATTGGCACATAGCCGTGAAATCGCTTATGACCTATATCGTAGCATTTAAAATGATAGATATCGTAATAGCAGGCCTCGATGAGGTGAAATCGGTACTTATCATGACCACTAAACCTAAAAAAATTCAAGATTTAATAACTCGTAAATTAGGACTTGGTTTAACAGTTATTCCAGGAATTGGTGGTTATTCAGGAGAAGATAGAGATATCTTATTTATCATAGTTGAAAGACTAGATTTAGCAGAGCTAAAAGATCTAGTTTTAACAGAAGATCCTCTAGCTTTTATGGCTATTGAAAATCTACATGAAGTAGCCTACGGAAGACAAATCTCTAAAGTATCTCAAAGAAAAAACAGAAAAACTAAGAAAAAGAAAAAGTTTTTTAACTTTAATTAGATAAATAATGTTTATTTTTTTTCAATTGTCTGATATGTTCACTTAAATTAAATAAAAGGAGTATTTTATGAGTGCTATATCTTCGCCACAATCAATAGAAAAAACCCATCAACTACAACAAACCGGGCCTATAAAAGAATTTACTACATTATTAGATTCTTTGATAGGTGCTGTTTATAATAAAGCAGAATTTCAAAAATTAAAATCTTTATATAATTCACTTCCTCCAGATTTAAAAACAAAATTTATAACTCATAAGAGTAAAGATAATAATACAATCTTGCACTTTGCAGCCCTTGTAAAAGATTCTGGATTCATTCATGAAAGTCTTTCACAACTTCCTCAATTTGAAAGAAAAAAATGTATTCTTTCTAGTAATGGATATGTTACACCTTTCAATATTGCAACATCCTCTTATCAAGACAAAAGAGATATTGGAAATGCGATGTTAAGGACTCTATCCCCTTATGAAATAAGTGAAATTGAAAGTAGTCCTAAAAATTACGGATGGAATTTAGATGATGTTAACTCGGGTGTATATGATTATGCGCCACCTCTTCTTGAATGCCCAAAGGAATATAAATGTTAATCTTCGTAATATGAAATTTTTATCTTTTCAAGAGTGTATGATAATGCCTAAAAATCCTTACATCAGCTTCTATGGAATAGATAGAAGCTGATAATCGAAATAACCATCTATTCAACAGAATAAATGCCTTTTAGACCTCTAAAATACTCTTTGTAATCAAGGCCATAACCAACAACGAATTTATCTTCTATTTCAAATAGCGAATAATCTGGAAGATCGATATTTTTTAATCTACGCTCAGTATTTTTAACTAGTAGAATTAAACTTTTCAAAGTGGCAGGGTTTTGTTTTGCAACTTCTTCCATAACACTAGATAGTGTTTTTCCAGAATCATAAATATCGTCTACAACTATTACATGTTTAGATTTAAGATCTAGTTTTTCTAAACCTTGAATTGCAAGCTCCCCTCTTTCTTTGCCTCTGAGACCATAGCTTGAGCATTTAATAGCTTCTATAGAAAATGGAGTTTTGATTTCTCTAACGAGATCACTTGTAAAAATAAAAGCACCTTTCATAATCATTAAAAAGACAATTTCTTTATCTTTATATTCATCATCTATTGTTTCAGCAAGCTGAACTATTTTAGATTTTATATCTTCTTGAGATATCATTAGCTCAAGATTTGAAAAATCTACATCCATATTTACTTTACCTTCAGTTTTAATAAAAAAACTTACCATTAATATAGAGAGTATACAAAAAAGTTTTTTTGTCATCATTTTTTTCCTTTAAATTTACATCCTTTAGAAATAAGATCATCTACATAATTTAAATTGTAATCACTATTTAAGAATTTTTCATCTTCTAACATAAATAAGTGAAATCCAATAGTAGACTTGACTCCTTGAATATGAAATTCTTTTAAAGCCCTTTTAGCGATTTTTATCGCATCTTTCCTATCTTTACCTTTGATGATAAGTTTAGCAATCATAGAGTCATAATAAGGAGGAATTACATATCCACTATAGCAAGCGCTATCGAGTCGTACATTCGGTCCTCCTGGAGGAATATAATATTTGAGTTTTCCAGGAGATGGTTGGAAGTTATTTGAGGGGTCTTCTGCATTTATTCTAAATTCAAAGACGTGTCCAACAAATTTAATTTCCTTTTGTTTACAAGAGAGTCTTTTACCCATGGCAATTTTTATTTGCTCTTTTACAATATCTATATTAGTAAGCTCTTCTGATATTGTATGCTCCACTTGAATACGGGTATTCATTTCCATGAAATAATAATTATTTTTTTCATCTAATAAAAATTCTACAGTTCCACAAGAATAGTATTTAGCTATTTTAGCAATATTTACAGCAGCAGCTCCTAATTTTTTTCTAAGATGAGCATTAATTTTTGGACTTGGGGTCTCTTCTATTAACTTTTGTCTTCTTCTTTGGATTGTGCAATCTCTTTCACCCAAGTGAACTATATGACCATGTT
>JAAKFN010000183.1 GCA_011065045.1 Candidatus Anoxychlamydiales bacterium | reverse complement strand
TTTGCATCTTCACTTTTGATGTTTCCTGCAACTATAGGTCAGATGCTTGGAAAAGGCTCATGGATTGGTAAGATGACTGCAATGCTATCTCCAGGAAGTTGGGTATATCTTTCGCTTTTTGTGTTTTTAATTTTATTTTTTACATACTTTTGGACTGCAACGCAATTCAATCCTGAACAAATAGCTTCTGACATGAAAAAAAATGGAGCTTTTATTCCAGGGATACGACAAGGAAAACCGACTCAAGATTTTTTAGAATCTACAATGAATAAAATTACACTTATCGGAGGGATATTTTTAGCTTTTATTGCGATACTTCCGGTAATTGTTAGTAAAGTTTTAGGTGTCGATCCGAGGATTTCACATTTCTTTGGAGGAACATCACTTTTGATTTTAGTAGGAGTTATTTTAGATACTACTCAGCAAATCGAATCGCATTTATTAATGAAGAGATATGATGGTTTTATGAAAAAAGGAAAAATAAGAGGTAGATAATATGCCACGAATTATTGGAATTGATATTCCAGCTAATAAAAGATTAATAATTAGTTTAACTTATATTTTTGGAGTTGGAGATTTTTTAGCCGCACAAATTGTGAAGAAATTAAAATTAGACCCAGATATGAAAGCTGTTAAATTAACTGATGAAGAGATCTCAAAGGTCAACGCAATTTTACAATCAGAATATATAGTAGAAGGAGATCTTAGACGTCAAGTTCAAAATAACATTAAAAGACTTATCTCTATACATTCGTATCGAGGTCTAAGACATAGAGCTGGTCTTCCTGTTAGAGGACAAAGAACAAGAACAAACGCAAGAACAAGAAAAGGCAAAAAGAAAACTGTAGCTGGTAAGAGAGCCGCACCAAAACAATAAGATAAAAAGGAGATAAAATTGGCAAAGCAAAAACAAAAACCGAAACAGAAGCAAGTTGATAAACCTGTAGCTAAAAAAGTAAAAAAGAAGCATCAAAGAACAATTCCAATGGGAATAGCTCATGTAAAAGCTACTTTTAATAATACAATGGTAACAATAACTGATCCCGCAGGAAATGTTATTGCTTGGTCGACAGCTGGTAAATGTAAATTTGTTGGATCAAAAAAATCCTCAGCATTTGCTGGAACTGTAGCCGCTCAAAATGCTGGAAAAGATGCAGCAGCTCTTGGAATGAGAGAGTGTGAAGTGAATTTAAATGGGCCAGGAGCTGGAAGAGAATCAGCTGTAAGAGGTTTACAATCAGCAGGCCTCACTATTACTATAATCAAGGATAAAACACCTGTGCCTCACAATGGTTGTAGACCAAGAAAAAGAAGACGTGTATAAAACCTAAATAAAAATAAGGGGAGACTTAATATTATGTCAGTTATGTATGCTGCATTTGAAATGCCTGATAAGATAACAAAAGAAGAGGAAGAAGAAAGAAATTTCGCAAAGTTTGTTGCAGAGCCATTTGCAAGAGGATTTGGACATACACTAGGAAATTCCCTCAGAAGAGTAATGCTTACATCTATAGAAGCTCCTGCTATTGCGTCTATTCGCATAGAAGGGGTAGCTCATGAATATACTGCTATCGAAGGTGTAATTGAAGATATGACTCATATAATTTTGAATTTAAAAGGAGCTCTACTTAGATTTATTCCTTTAGATGACGAAGAAAATCCAAAAGGAATAAAACTGATAACTAAAGTTTTAGAAATAACAGATGAAGATATTTCAAAAGCTAATGGAAATTACATAGTAACTTTAAAAGATATAATGGGAACCTCAAATTTTGAAATAGTAAATCCAGATCTTCTAATTTTTACAGCGACAAAAGCAACTACTAGAAGAATTGATGTAAAAGTAGCTATAGGCAGAGGATACGTTCCAGCTGATAGACATGATTTTGAAAGACAGACAGATGAAATTGTTATAGATTCAGCATTTTCTCCTGTAACTTTAGTTAATTTTTATGTTGAAAATACAAGAGTTGGTCAACACACTGACTATGACAAACTAATTTTGGAAGTTACAACAGATGGAAGAATAACACCGAAAGAAGCTCTTTCATTTGCAACTCAAATAGCTGTTAAACATTTTTTAATATTTGAAAAGTTAAAAACACAAGATATTACTTTTGAGCAAAAAGTAGTTGAAGAGAATAAAGATAGAGATGAACTGCTTGCTAAATTGGCTTTAAAAATTAATGAAATCGAACTATCTGTTCGATCAACTAACTGCTTATCATCAGCTCATATTGAAACAATAGGTGAGTTAGTAGTTATGCCAGAGAGTGATATGCTAAGATTTAGAAATTTTGGTAAAAAATCTCTTACTGAAATTAAAGAGAAATTATCAGATATGGAACTTCACCTTGGAATGGATCTTAGTAAATACAATATTAATCAAGAAAACATCAAAGAAGTAATTCAAAAATATTTAGAAGAAAAAAAGGAAAATGAAAAATGAGGCATCTAAAAAGAAGATCAAAATTATCTATAACAGGCTCTCATAAAAGATGTATGATTGCAAACATGCTAAAATCTTTAATTGCTAACGAAAGAATTGAGACAACTATAGTAAAAGCAAAAGAGTTAAGAAGACATGCAGACAAAATGATTACGATCGCAAAAAAAGAAGATTC
>JAAKFN010000182.1 GCA_011065045.1 Candidatus Anoxychlamydiales bacterium | reverse complement strand
CAAGGGGATTCGAACCCCTGTTACCAGGATGAAAACCTGATGTCCTAGGCCAGGCTAGACGATGGGGCCATATTGCATAAATATTAAACTAGCCTATTAATATTTACAAGATATTTTATACTTCTAAAACTTCTTTTTCTTTTTCTTGAGATATACAATCTGCATCTTTACAAAATCTATCTGTCATTTCTTGAATCATTTTCTCTTCTTTTTTCATTATATCTTCAGGTATATCACCATCTTGTTTTTGTTTTCTAACTGTGTCGTTAAATTTTCTTCTAATCTCTCTAATTCTTACTTTGGCAGTTTCTGCTTTTTCTTTGCATTTTTTGCTCATCTCTTTTCTTATCTGTTCATCCATAGGAGGAATATTTATTCTAACAACATTGCCATCAACAGCTGGTTGGAGATTTAAGTTAGCAGCTTCTATTGATTTTGCTATAGCATTAACATTACTAGCATCGTAGGGTGTTATCAAAAGTTGTCTAGATTCTGGAACTGTAATATTGGCGAGGTCTCTAAGACGCATTTTCGCGCCATAGACTTCAATTTGTAAATTTTCAACTGCAGCGGGATTAGCCCTAGCAGTTCGAATGTTTTTTAGATCTTCTTTAAAAAAATCTATTGCCTGAGTCATATCTATTTTTACTTGATTCTCAACGCTCATATTAACTCTCCTTTTAGTAGAGTATGCTTAAAAAAGGTTCTTTATGTAGTTTCGCCAACTTTCCATCGCCAAAAACATGTAAGTTTCAAGCTAGCATTTATCTCTTTAGATCTACTTTGCACAACTTTTTCTACACTTGAAGATGGATCTTTAACATATTTTTGATTAAGAAGACATACACCTGCTGCAAAAGCTTTTATTTTTCCAATTAAAATTTTCTCTATTATGTTCTCTGGTTTTCCTTTAATTTGAACTCTTGCTATCTCTTCTTCTTTTCTTTTCACAGCCTCTGGGATATCATCATCTTTTAAATACTCTGGAGCCTCAGCTGCTACATGCATTGCTAAATCTCTTGCAAATTTATCTTCTTTTTTTGAGCCTGAGATTTCAACAACAGTAATTATTTTTCCACCCATGTGAGAGTAGATTCCGTAAGAAGAATCATCTTTTTTATGGATAATCTCTAATCTTGCTATCTGAATATTCTCTCCAATAGATTGAATAAGTAAATTTCTGTATTCATCTACAGTAAGCGATGGATCGATCTCAGAGCTTTCTTTTAAAAATTCTTCTACGGAGGCTGGTTTAGTTTTTGCTATCTGCTTAGCTAAATCTTCTGTGAATTTTTGAAATTTCTCGTTTTTAGCAACAAAATCTGTTTCAGAATTAACTTCTAGTAATGCAATGTCTTTATCAGCTTCAAAAACTACTATAGTTCCTTCTTTTGTCTCTCTTCCCTCTTTTTTTATAGCGGAAGTAAGGCCCTTTTTTCTAAGGATTTCAGCTGCTTTTTCTATATCGCCATCAGCTTCTACTAAAGCATCTTTGCATTTACCCATACCAACACCAGAACGATCCCTTAGCTGTTTCACACTCTGAGCTGAGATATTAGTCATATTTATACCTCCTTATCAGTTTCTGTATCTGAAACATCTATTTCTATATCTTCATTAATATTAGTTTTTAGAGTTGGTTTTTTTTCACCTTTTTTAATAACTTTCATCTCTTTTTTCTTTTCAATGATTGCATTAGTTAAGGTTGTAAGTATTAACTTTACACTTTTTAGAGCATCATCGTTGCAAGCAATAACATGATCTATAGGATCAGGATTGCAATTTGTATCCACAAGCGCCATTACTGGAATATTCAGTTTTTTAGCTTCAGCAACTGCAATATGCTCTTGATATGGATCGACAACGATTAAAAGACCCGGAGGCTTTCTCATTGTGCGAATACCAGAGAGGTTTTTATCCAATTTTAGCTGCTCTTTTGTAAGATTTGATAGCTCTTTTTTTGTAAGGCCTTCTCCACCAGTAGAAATTCTTTTTTCAACTTTTTCTAAAGTTTTAATAGATTTTCTAATAGTTGTAAGATTTGTTAACATTCCTCCAAGCCAGCGCTCATTTACATAAAATTCATCAGCGTTTTCAGCACATTCTCTAATAGTTACTTTAGCCTGTTTTTTTGTGCCTACAAACATAATTGTCTTATGCTGAGTAACAACATCTCTAACAACTTCAAGAGCATTTCGGATTTGCTGCATAGTTTTAGCGAGATCGATTATATAAATACCGCTTCTTTCTTCGAAGATGTATCTTTTCATTTTAGGGTTCCATCTCATTTTTTGATGACCAAAATGAGCTCCTGCTGCTAATAAATCTTTTATTGTTATATCTAGTTCTTCTTTTTGTTTTCCCATAATTGCCTTTGTAAAATGATTTTTTTAAAGCGCCTGATCAGAATCGAACTGACATATGTAGCTTGGAAGGCTACTGTTCTACCATTGAACTACAGGCGCAACTTTAACTTATTGCAAAATTCTAAAATTTACATACTACATTTTTATACGAAATTTACTTTTTTTCCAAGTAAAATTATATTATGGTTATATATTAGTTAAAAGAAAAAGCAGTTTAAATTTTAATATGTCAGATAATACGATTTATAAAAAAATATCTTTGATTTCAAAAATTATTTTAATAGTGTTTG
>JAAKFN010000181.1 GCA_011065045.1 Candidatus Anoxychlamydiales bacterium | reverse complement strand
ATTGGAGTTTAAATCTAAATATTCAAAGTGGCTCTTTCATCCAATTCTAGGTTATTCAATGACTACAAAAAAACAAATCTATGCATACGGGGGAGTCTCTTTAGATTTATATCCAAATCGCTATTTTGTTATAGCTCCGAATTTTGCTGCAGGCTATTACAACAAAGGCGATGGTAAAGATTTAGGATTCCCTTTAGAGTTTAGATCTGGTATTGAAGCTGCTATAAAATTTAAAAATCAAATGAGACTAGGCGCTCATATCTCTCATACTTCTAATGCATCTCTTGGCCGTAAAAATCCAGGCTTAGAAACTGTAGTATTTTTCTTGGCTTTCCCATTAGGCTAGGGTTAACATTTAAATAATGAATAAAAAAATAAGTAGATGATTTTTTAGGCTTTTGTAGTTTTTTTTCAAATCTAAGAAAAAAAAATTAAAAAGTATAAGTCGCAGAAATTATCCCTGATTTAAAATCAGTTGCATTTTTCCCTCGAAGAGAAAAATGAGCGCCTGCAAGCATTCCTAGATTTGCAGAAAAATTATACTCAATAGCTGGTGCTATTGATGTTTGATTACTATTTTTTTTTGTATTGCTAGCTATAGAACCATCTTGATTTGTTCCAGGTATTCCTTTAAAAGTTGTTTTTCCTGAATAAGTTTGAGCTATATCCATTGCCAAAACCCACCTCTGAGTAAAACTAAACTCAAATGAAAAAATCCCTGAGAAAAATCCTCCAGGGGATACTTTTCCATTAGTGTTAAAACCACCGCCGTATGTATTGAAATTTTTTACAGATACTTTTGGTGAATATGTATAAGTTGGGTTTAATCTAAATCTTATAGGATGAGAATCAAACCAATAAACGACTTTCTCTACTACGAAACCAAATATAGTTTCATAAGAGCCGCTTCCACTTGAATCTATTCCCAATTTATTAGGATTTAAATTTTTATATTTTCCTGTAGGAAAGCTCCCTATTAAAGTAAGTCTAATAGCTGGGGTTAAAGTATAGATTTTGTCTCTTAGTAACTGAATTCCGAGCTCTACAGTAGTATCTCCAACTTCAAAAGATTTTTCTCCTTCTTTATCCTTATATAGGGCATTTCCGATAAATTTAATATCAAACCACTTTGTTATACCCACTTCAAACTCTAATTGCGCATGAAAAGTAAAGGCGCTAGGAGTTGCTCCATGTCCCCAAGATTTGTTATAGACACCATTGGTGTCTCTAAAATATAGATATGGCTGAATATCAATCATTCCTTTTGCTGTATTAGTACCATTATCAGCAAGAAGAGGTCCAGTATACCAAGGGGCATATGCTCTATCAGCGAAGATCAAGCATGGTAAAAATAATAAAAAAACAACAAATAGCTTCAATTTCATGTTTTGCCTATTAATTATCCTTATAACAAATAGATCTTTTTTTTGAATTTTTTATTAAGTCTCTTGTAAAGCAAATATTTTAATATTTAAATTAAAATATTTGTTTTACAGCTGCTTTTTGTAGTGTATGAAGTTAATTATCAGTCTTTTGTGATTTTTTAAATTGCATCCGAATCGTTAATTTAAAGTATGTTCTTTAGTTCAATGAAATTAATATATTAATATGTTTAATTGTGGTATAATTAACTTAAAATAATAGTAATTAATCTTATAATAATAGCTATTATAAGCAACAGAAGGTTAATAAATTATGGAACCAGATGAGACAGGAATAAGATATAGAGGGCATAGTGCCTCTGACTATATGGAAGGTTTTAATTATGAATTAGATGCTGCTGATAGAGCGGGATACAGTTGTGGGAGTTTCTTAGCTGCTATAAAAATTGTTGGATTATCATTCAGGTTTATTAGCTCCTCTTTAGGATCTATTGGATCTGCTATTACACCAAGTTTTTTTAGTAGAAAATCTATTGAGGACAAATCTAGTGAAGAGAGACCTAGCCAAGAAAGCGAGACAGTGGATCATAAAAGTTTAGGTTTGAGTGAAGAAGAACTTGAAAAAGCTAGATTAGAACAATTGAAGCGTGATTGGATTCAAATGGGTTTGCCTAAAGCAGAATTTAAAAAAAGCTCAGAGTCATCCTCGTCAGCTTATTCTTCTGGATCAGGTGCTACAGGTGGAGCTTTTGGTGAAAAAGAGTTTATTAGCTTAGAGCGTTACGAAAGATTAGATTTATCTCGTTTTAAAAACAGAGCAGGAAGCTATGATAGCAAAGCTGCTATTGAATATCTTTATAGCACTAAATTATCCAATGGAGAATCAATTCTCTATCCTATGCCTGATAATATTATAGGTGGTATTAAAGGGATCGAAAATGGGAATAATTCATGTACCATTGCATCTTTATTATTTAATATGTTTGGAGCAACCTCATTTTTTGATAAATTATTACTTGTTGGTCCTGAAATAGATAAAACAGATAAAGACATAAGATTTCAATTAATAGAAATAGCCAATGATCTTAGGGTAGGAGATCGCAAGGTAACAGCTGAAAAGTTAGTTAATCTTCGTAATTTAGTAATGGGAGGAGGAAGTGGATTTTTACAACCAGATGAATTTTTAGATCCTCTTTTTAAAAAATTGAAAATTAACGCAGAAAATGAATTTACTTTTTTGGATATGAGAGAAAAAGAAACTTCTGGAATGGACGCAATAATTGAACAAATCGTTTCTGATCATTCTGAAAAGATTAGGCCTCTTGAAGATGTTGTAAATATGCAGGATTTTATGGAACGAGAAGATCAAATTAGAAATAATTATGAAACAGCTATAGCAAGTAT
>JAAKFN010000180.1 GCA_011065045.1 Candidatus Anoxychlamydiales bacterium | reverse complement strand
AGCTAAAAGAGTCTTTGTTTATCAACTAGAAAAAGAAATGAAAAAACAAAAAATTGATAAATCAGACTTTGCTATAAGATTAGAAACTAGCCGTTCAGCTGTCGACCGTATTTTAGATCCAGAGAGTCCTTCAACATTAATGACTTTTGCCAAAGCTGCAAACGCTGTAGGAAAACATCTTAAGATTAGCCTAGCATAAGATGAAACTAGTGAATCAATGTCGAGTTTTTCTAAAAAAAACCAATGGACAACTTAAAAAAATTTATTCAATCAGAGCTTATTCTAAATTTTTCCAAGCACAGGTTTGGTCAACAGCAATGTGCAAAGCGTTAGGACTCCCGTTAAAATCAGAAATTCATTATCAATATTGGTTCGAGGAAAGAAATTTGCACCTGACAATAAAATATTTGATTGGATGTCAACCACCTGCATTTTCTGATTACACAAATAATGATCGAATTTATTGTTTTCCCACAATATCTACTCCTATCACCGCTCCTACTAATGAATCCCTCAAAAAAAATCCTTGGCTCGATGGTGACTCTACAAAATCACGTCCTACTAAAAATGATATAGTTATTGATGAATCTATCGATCCGAATATTCTAATAAATGTTTGTGGATTTGTGTCTAGCGAGGCATTTTATCCATTTAAAGAAGCAGTTCAATGGCAATCAAGAACAATTGTAACCCCCGCTCAGCTTCAATTTGGAATTAATGTAATATTCTCTTAAAATCTGCAATATTTGCGGATCAAATAGATTTAGATTTTTCTATCATTTGGATAAAATACACGTCAATTAATCAATAACTGCAGTATATTCTACCCACCTAAGAATAGCAAAAACTACTTAAGCTACTAACAATCTGTTAATTGCGTTTAAATTTTGATTGTTTTTTTCCCATGGGGAAGTTCTGAATGCTTCTCTCCACCTCCATTTCTGATTATTTCATCTCAACTAAAGATTGATTATTCCATATTTCTCGGATAGCTTCAGAAATAATCTCTGGTTGATGATGATTAATCATATGATCACTATTTTCAGCTATTAATTGTTTTGCACTATTAGATTTTAATAGAAGCCTTTTTTGAAGGCTATCCCATAGCTTTGCCTCTTCACTATTTGAAAATTTACCCGCTGTAATCACGATTAAAGGTTTTTCTTGAAGGTGCACTTTATTCTCGCGTAATTGACAGAGACTCTCTTTTAAATCTTCCGTTTCTCTAGAGACTGTTTTGATATAACTTGTTTTATTCATTTGAGCGAAATACATAAGCTTAATTTTTTCTGGAAGAGGTTTAAACATTTGTATAATTTCTGCTGAAGGTCCTTTTATTCTTTTAAAACCCATAATTGATAATAACCATTGAAATTTGGGATGACATACTAATCTATTAACAATTCCCTGAGGTTCTATCGGTAACGTTTGCAACATTTCTTCATGAACTGAATCGACTAATACAATCCCAAGAGTTTCTTCTGGATACATATCAGCAAACATAAGCATATTACAGCCTCCAAAGGAATGCCCTACCAGAATATAAGGACTAGGAATATTTGCTTTATGTAATAAAACATGCAATTCTTTTGCTAGATTTTTACTGGTTCTTTTTGAAGGAGATTCATCGCTCCAAGCATATCCCCCCTATCATAACTACATACTTGTGTGAATTTTGAAACTTCCGATTGGACTAAAGACCAACCAAGAGAAGTACCACTTAAACCTGCATCTAATACAACTGCCGGACCTCCTTCTCCAGTAGAATGAATATGTAATTGATAACCTTCAACATCAACTAATTTCCCTATAGGTCGATAACGATAATCATCAATTATTGTAGCTATCTTTTGATAAAGAAAAAAAACAACAATGCCAATAAGTAAAGATATTCCTATTTGATTAATCGTTATCATTTGCACTACCTACCTTTTGAAATTTCAATCTATCATATTAATATTTAGAAATTGATTACGCAATCGAAATAGAATGAGATTGAAAAACTAAAGGAATTTTAATTTTTTCCCAAGAAAAAGTTCTGAATGCGTCTTCCCTCCTTCAATATCTTTAAGCTACTGTCTATTAAGTAACCTTTATCAATTTTTTTACAAAAATCTTTTTTCCATTTGATAATTTGTAAGTTCTACTCCTTTTCTAATTATCGTTTGCTTAGACAAAACCATAAATCCTTTTTTTTCAAAAAATGGTTTCGCTGTAATACTTACATCAACAAAAATTCTTTTTATATTATTTTTTTTAGCTCTAAGAAAAATTTCTTTCATCAAAGCTGTCCCAATTTCCTTCCCAATCCATTCATGATGAATATAAAAGCAATCGATATATCCATCGCTCCCAAACTCAGCAAATCCAACAATTTTTTCATCTACAATAGCAACAATAGGATTGCTTTTTTTAAATCTCTCTTGCCAATCTTCTATCTTTAAATTTTCTTTCGGAGCCCAAGCATCTACTTGCTCAAGTGTATAATCTTTAATATTCACTTTATGAATTGTATTATAAAAAATATACATCAAAGCTTTAGCCTCTTCTAAACGATAACTTCTTATAACTATCTTTGGTTTCATATCTTTTTATCTTCCAATTCCTGTTCAATCTCTTCAATGCTAGGAAGTGATCTTTTCAATTCATCTGGCAAAGATTCTATAATAGCTGTTTCATATTGAGATATACCAATAGGTTTATTGATATCTCGAAGTGCATATTCAGCAACAACCTTATTTTTTCCTTTACAAAGCAAAAGTCCTATAGTTGGTTGATCATCTTTGTGTTTCATGATATCATCAACAGCAGATAAATAAAAATTCATCTTACCTGCAAATTCAGGCTTAAAATCTGTTGCTTTAA
>JAAKFN010000018.1 GCA_011065045.1 Candidatus Anoxychlamydiales bacterium | reverse complement strand
GAAACGACAAGTCCTTCAGTCAGCTGTTGACCTTTAACTACCATATCCCCTTTTTGAACTATCAAATGTTTGCTTAAAGGAATTAGATGTTCCTCTTCCATTCCAGTCTCTTCATCTTTAACAACTAAAATTCGTTTGTTTTTTTGAACTCCTTGGAAGTCAACCTCTCCATCTAATTTTGCGATCTCCGCAGCATCTTTTGGTTTTCTCGCTTCAAATAACTCCGCTACCCTTGGAAGACCTCCTACAATATCTTTCGTTTTAATTGTTCCAATAGGCATTTTAGCTAAGATCTGACCTGGTTTTACCATATCTTTTTCTTTAACTAAAATCAAAGCCCCAGCTGGCACGGAATAATTACCAAGTAGATTTTCGTTCTCTTTATCGGAATATATGGAAATTTGAGGGTGGAGCTCTCCTCTATGTTGTTTTACTCTAAGCTCAGTTTGACCAGTTTGTTTATTAACCTCTTTTTGGGTAGAGATTCCTTCAACTAGGTCTTCAAATTTTACAAACCCTTCCTTTTCACAAATAATCGGAGAAGAGTGCTGTTCCCACTCTCCAATTTTTATTTTCTTTCCAACTTTTTCTCCATCTGCAAATAATATGTTAGTTCCCAGTTCAACTGTAAATATTTGAAGTGGTTCTAAAGATTTTGTGCTAAGTAGTTTTTTATATTCTTCTAACGATCTACCTTCATCTTTTACGATATTTACTGTTCCATTTTTATTTAATGCAACCCAATTTCCCTCTTCATTTTGAACAACTCTTAAATCTTGATAAACAATAACACCTTCTTTTTCAGTAAGAAGTTGAGGACTTACCATAGCAGAGGCAATACCTCCAATGTGGAACGTTCTCATCGTTAGCTGCGTTCCCGGCTCACCGATTGATTGAGCAGCAATAATACCTATAGCTTCTCCAAGCCCTACGATACTTCCTGTCGCTAGATTTAAGCCATAACACCTTGCGCAGATTCCTCTTTGAGATTCACAAGTAAGCGGCGATCTAATTTTTATTTTTTCAATACCTGCATCATCGATAGCTTCAGCTTGCTTAGCATTTAAAATATCTAAGGATTTAGCAAGCCTTTTAGTGCTATCACCAGGCTGATAAATATCATCACAAACAGATCTACCAAAAATTCTGTCTTTTAAAGGCAGAAGCTCTTCTTGCCCTTGTTTTATTGCTCCAACTTCAATTCCATTTAAAGTTTGGCAATCCTCTTCAACAATAATTACATCTTGAGAAACGTCAACAAGTCTTCTTGTTAAATACCCAGAGTCAGCAGTTTTTAAAGCAGTATCGGCTAGACCCTTTCTCGCTCCGTGCGTTGATATAAAATACTCTAAAACTGTTAAACCTTCTCTAAAGTTAGAAACGATAGGAGATTCAATAATCTCTCCTGAAGGTTTAGCCATAAGTCCTCTCATAGCACCTAGCTGTTTAACCTGAGAGCGATTTCCTCTAGCTCCTGAATCCATCATCAAAAATAAAGGATTTAACTCGCCTTCATGAGTCTCACAAATTAACTTATATAGTTTTTCTGATAGAGAGTCTGAAACTTCTGTCCAAATACTAATGATTTTGGATTTCATTTCACCCTCTGTTATAATTCCATCGGCATATTGTTTTTTAACTTTAGCAACTATCTTATACGTACTATCAATGACCATCTTTTTGTCTTTAGGAACTCTAACATCTGTTACTCCCATAGAAAGAGATGCTCTTGTGGCTTCAGAGAACCCAAGATTCTTCATATCATCTAAAAACTGAACTGTAGCTTCTAAACCTATTCTTTTATAACAATCTAAAACAAGTTCAGAGAGTCTTTTTTTTCTAAGAGCATAGTTTTGAAAACCTAAGTTTTCAGGAACTATTGTATTGAAAATAACTCTACCTGGAGTTGTATCGATAATTCCACCATCGATACGTACTTTTATTCTTTCATGAATATCTAGACCTCTTCCAGTCTCATCTATTCTTGTTTCATTTGATTTTTCTTTAAACCCATTGTAACTAATTCCTGCACCTAAAGCTAAAAGAACTTCTTCTGGTGATCTAAATATTTTTAATTTTTTTGAATGCTTTTCAGGATCGTATCTAGCATCTATCATCAGGTAATAGAGTCCTAAAATCATATCTTGAGTTGGAAGAGCAACTGGCTTTCCAGATGATGGTAAAAATATATTATCCGGTGACATTAATAAAAGTTTAGCTTCTAATTGAGCTTCTATAGATAGCGGTATGTGTACGGCCATTTGATCTCCATCAAAGTCAGCATTGAAAGCAGGAGTTACAAGTGGATGAATTCTAATTGCTTTTCCTTCGATCAAAACTGGCTCAAAAGCTTGAATTCCAAGTCTGTGAAGTGTTGGAGCTCTGTTTAGTAAAACTGGATGTCCCTTAATGATTTCTTCTAAAACATCCCAGACTTCAGCTGATTGCTTTTGAATTAATTTTTTAGCCGATCTAATAGTGTATATGTAATCTAACTCTTTTAGTTTTTTTACAATAAATGGCTCGAAAAGTTCTAGCGCCATCTGTTTTGGCAAACCGCATTGATTAAACTTTAAATCAGGTCCAATAACGATAACTGATCTACCTGAGTAATCTACCCTTTTACCAAGTAAATTTTGTCTAAATCTACCTTGCTTTCCTTTTAACATTTCAGATAAAGATTTGAGAGGTCTATTTCCTGCTCCCATAACAGGATGTCCATGTCTTCCATTATCAAAAAGAGCATCCACAGCTTCTTGAAGCATTCTTTTTTCGTTTCTGATAATTACATCTGGCGTTTTTAATTTTAAAATAGATTTCAATCTATTATTTCTATTGATAACCCTTCTATATAAATCATTAAGATCTGATGTAGCAAATCTTCCTCCATCTAGAGGGACTAAAGGTCTAAGATCAGGAGGGATTACAGGAACGCTTGATAATACCATCCACTCAGGAGAGTTTGGAGAGAGAAGTATTCCTTCAACTATTTTTAAGCGTTTTGCAAGCTTTACTCTAGCTTGCATAGATTTAGTTTTTCTAAGTTTTTCTTTGAGTTCCATTACCAGAGCATTTAGATCTTCATTTTTCAAAAGATCAAACATTGCTTCTCCACCCATTTTAGCAACAAACCCGTTAGGACCCCATTTTTCTAATTGTTCTCTATATTCGATGTCACTTAAAAGTTGCTTTCTCTCTAGATCAGATTCACGAGAATCTGTAACAATGTACTCTTCATAATAAATTACTCTTTCAATATCAGCAACAGATAGGCCTAAAATATTTCCTATTTTAGATGGCATTGTTTTGAAAAACCAAATATGCACAACAGGAACAGCAAGCTCAATATGCGCCATTCTCTCTCTTCTCACTTTCGATAGAGTTACTTCAACTCCACATCTATCGCAAATAATACCTTTGTGTTTGATCTTTTTATACTTTCCACAAGCGCATTCCCAGTCTTTAGTTGGACCGAATATTTTTTCGCAAAACAGTCCGCCTTTTTCTGGTTTGAATGTTCTATAATTGATAGTTTCCGGTTTTTTTATTTCACCTCTAGACCATGAATTTGTAATTACATCGCCTGAAGCTATTTTAATCGTTAACTTATCAAAATGAGAATTTTTAGAATCCTCGAAATCTGCCATTGGATACTCCCAAATAATAACTTTTTTTTAATCTTTTTCTATGGACTCTGCTTTTATATCTAAGCATAGTCCTTGCATTTCTTTCATTAAAACATTGAATGACTCAGGCGTTCCTGCATGCAGTGAATTATCGCCTCTAACAATCGATTCATAAATTCTAGTTCTGCCTTCTACATCATCCGATTTAACAGTTAACATCTCTTGAAGTAGATGAGCAGCTCCATATGCTTCTAAAGCCCATACCTCCATCTCTCCAAATCTCTGTCCACCCATTTGAGCTTTACCACCTAGTGGTTGCTGAGTTACTAATGAATATGGTCCTATTGCGCGAGCGTGAATTTTATCTGCAACTAAGTGAGATAGTTTAAGCATATAGATATATCCAACTACAACGTGGTTATCAAATTTCTCTGCTGTTCTACCATCATATAAAACAAATTTACCATTTTCAGAGAGGCCCTGCTCTTTCATCATCTCCCAAATTTTATCCTCTGGAAATCCTTCAAAAACTGGACTTTGAATATATATTCCAGCTTTTTTAGCTGCGTATCCAAGATGAGTCTCTAAAAGCTGACCCATATTCATCCTAGATGGCACTCCAAGCGGATTTAAAATAATTTCAACGGTTTCTCCATTTGAAAGATATGGCATATCAGCTTCAGGTACAATCGTTGAAACAACACCTTTGTTACCATGTCTTCCCGCCATTTTATCACCTACTTGCAAGGTTCTTTTTGTTGCAACGTAGACTTTTACTTGGCGAATTATTCCTGGATCTAAATCAATATCACCTTTTCTTACAAATTCAGCATCTAATTTATGTTTAGATTGAAGCTTTTCTAAATCTAAATCAAATTCTCTAATTATTTTTTTGATCTCATCAAAAACATCGTTTTCTTCCATGATAAGATCTTCGATTTTTTCGCTTTCAATTTTCTCTAAAAGATCATGAGTTATTACAGCAGCTTTATCAACTATAATTTCACCAGTTTTTCTATGCATGATTGAAGCTGGACACTCTTCATTTAATAAAAGAGCTCCTAACTTTTCATGAAACTCCATTTGAAGTTCTAATTCTGCTGATTTATATTCCTGATGAACATCTTTCAATCTACTAGCTTCTTCAACAAGTTCATCATCAGTTTTTGATAGTTTGTCTCTTCTTGAAAAAACTTTAACATCCATTACAACACCTTCCGTTCCAGGAGGGCACGT
Source organism: Candidatus Anoxychlamydiales bacterium (assembly GCA_011065045.1). GTDB lineage: Bacteria > Chlamydiota > Chlamydiia > Chlamydiales > SM23-39 > JAAKFX01. The sequence goes on along the minus strand of JAAKFN010000018.1, from coordinate 15,985 downwards.
AAGGGATGCATCTTTAACATCTGCTGCTTTTTCTCCAAATATAGCTCTAAGAAGCCTTTCTTCTGGAGTAAGCTCTGTTTCAGTTTTAGGAGTTATTTTCCCAACTAAAATGTCTCCTGTTTCAACTTCAGCTCCAATTCTTATTATTCCATCTTCCTTAAGATCGGCTAGAGCTTCTTCTGATACATTTGGGATATCTCTTGTAATTTCTTCTTTTCCAAGTTTTGTATCTCTCGCTGTTAACTCGAATTCTTGTAAATGAATTGAAGTATAAGTATCTTTTTTGATTAATTTCTCAGAGATAATTATAGCATCCTCATAGTTATATCCACACCAAGGCATGAAGGCAACTAACACATTCTTACCAAGCGCTAACTCTCCTCTCTCAGTTGCGGCTCCATCTGCTATTATATCTCCTGCTAAAATCTTATCGCCAACTTGGCAAATAGGAGTTTGATTAATACATGAACCAGAGTTAGATCTCAAAAACTTCTTTAATTCATATGCTTTTTTATTGGTTGGATTATCATCTGGTGCAACTACTATTTTAAATCCATCAACATACTCAATTGTGCTATTTTCAGCAGCAACAACTACTGCGCCGGAATCGGATGCTGTTCTCGCTTCCAATCCTGTTCCCACTATAGGAGATTCTGTTATCAGTAGGGGAACTCCTTGCCTTTGCATATTCGATCCCATAAGCGCACGGTTAGCATCATCATGCTCTAAAAATGGAATAAGACCTGCAACCACTGATACAAGTTGTTTAGGAGATACATCCATATGAGTGGCTTTGCTTGAATCAATTTCTAAAGAATCACCTTTATATCTTGCCCAACAGATCTTGTCTTTAAACATATTAAATTCATCTAAAGCAGCTGATGCCTGCGCAATAATACAGTTCTCCTCATAATCTGCTGTCATATATTCTATTTCTTCTGTAACAACATTGTCTTTTACAATTCTATATGGAGTTTCAATAAATCCGAATTCATTGATTTTTGCATATGAAGATTGAGAAGTTATCAGACCAATGTTTTGACCCTCTGGAGTTTCAATAGGACAGATTCTTCCATAATGCGATGAATGAACATCTCTTACTTCAAATCCAGCTCTTTCCCTATTTAAGCCTCCAGGCCCTAAACAAGATAGTCTTCTTTTATGAGTTAACTCAGAAATTGGATTAGTCTGATCCATAAATTGTGATAGTTGAGATCTTCCAAAAAAGTCTTTTAAAAGACCCGCGAGACCTTTTGCTGAGACAATTTTTCCGGGAGTCATAGTATCTGAAGAAAAATCAAATAAGTTCATTCTCTCTTTCACTATTTTTTCCATTCGGGCAAGACCAATTCTACACTGATTTTGTACAAGCTCTCCTACGGAACGAACTCTTCTATTTCCTAAATGATCGATATCATCTACAGAAGCATTTGGATCACCTTTTTTGAGTCTAATCAAATACTTCACAGCTTCAATAACATCTTCTTTTTTTAGGGTTACAGTATTTAAAATCTCATCTGAAATCTCTAGGCCTAATTTTCTATTTAATTTATATCTTCCAACCCTGCCAAGATTATATCTTTTAGCATCGAAAAAGAGTCTCATGATTGCAGATCTTGCATTAGAGAGTGTTGCTGGTTCTCCTGGTCTAATTTTTCTATAAAAATCTTTTAGAGCAGATTCATATGAATCTGTTGGATCTTTGGCAAGCATTTTTATGATCGGATGTGTCTCATCGATATCTTCTGCTATTTTTATAGAAAGAATTTTTTCATCTAACATTCTCTTTAACATTGCTGTTGTTAGCTTTTCTGCAGCTTTTCCAAAAACAAGTCCTGTGTCTTCATCAACAACATCTTCTGCTAAAATCTTTCCAACTAATTTTACAAAATCTTTTTCAGCTTTAATCTTTACTCTTCTTGTATCAAAAAATTCTTCAATAATATCTGCATCTGATGAATATCCAAGAGTTCTTATAAAAGATGTAGCTAAAACTTTTCTTCTTCGTTTTTTTCTATCAACATAGATATAAATCAAATCATTAATATCAAACGCAGCTTCTAACCAGCTACCTCTATATGGAATTAATCTAAATGAAAAAAGCTTTGCGCCTTTAGAATGACGTAGTTTTTCAAATGCAATACCAGGTGATCTATGTAGCTGAGATACTACTACTCTTTCAGCTCCATTTATGACAAACGTCCCGTTTATAGTCATGAGAGGAAGGGTTCCCATGTACACTTCTTCTTCTTTTATCCCGGTCTCATCTGTTAATCTAAATTTAACTTTCAAAGTAACGTTATAGGTAATCCCTCTTCTTATACACGCTTCAGGTGAATATTTAGGCACTCCTAAATCATAGGAGGTATATTCTAAAATCGTTTTCTCATCGTAGGATTTGATTGGAAAAATTTCACAAAACACTTCTTCCAAACCAATTTTTTCTCTTTCATGCGGCAGTTTTTCAGCTTGCAAAAACTCCTTATACGATTTAATTTGTACTTCAATTAAATTAGGAAGATCTATAATTTCTTTACTTTTTCTAAAACTTACCCGCTCAGGCGGTCTTTTAAGCATCTTATTTGACTCCTTAAAATAGATTTATTAATCTAAGCTAACAGCTTTTTTTTATATAAACATCAAAGAGCAAAAATCAAATAATTTAACTTTTGCTCTATTATTAAACAAAAATATTTTAAAGGCCTTTCGATGATGCCTTTCCTCCAGCATCAGCAACCTTTTTCACAATCTCTTCAGCTTCAGCTTTTGGAGCTGTCTCTTTTAATACTTTAGGAGCTGATTCAACAAGCTCTTTAGCTTCTTTCAATCCAAGTCCTGTAATAGCTCTTACTACCTTAATGACAGCAATCTTTTTTTCAGCAGGAGCTTCTTCTAAAGTAACTTTAAATTCAGTAGACTCCTCTTTTGCTTCACCAGCAGCATCTCCAGGAACAGGCGCTACCATAGCTGGCATTGCAGCTTGAGCTTTTACTCCCCATTTATCTTCTAGTGCAGTTTTTAATTTAGCAAGCTCGATTACTGGCATCTTACTTAATGTTTCAACAATTTCATCTATATTTGTAGCCACGGTATTACCCCTTATTTTTTTCTTCTAATTTTTTCTTTTCTTCTAATGCATAAATTACACTAGTAAGAAGACTTTCCACTGCAGATAGAGTTCCAGACATTGGAGCTTCTAATACAGATAAAAATTCAGCTCTAAGATCATCCATAGTTGGGAGTTTAGATAAGAAGAGTAGATCTTCTTTATTATAAACTTTATCCTCTATTTCACCCCTAATAACTTCTAATTTTTTTGTCTGCTCAGAAAACTCAAAAATGGCTTTTATAGCTCCAACTGGGTCATCTTTAATAAAGATAACTGCAATTTGTCCATCTAGCTCTTCAATACTGCATTTATATCCGCTTTTTTTAAAAGCCTTCAAAAAAACTCTTTTTTTAACAACTTCCATCTCAGATCCATTTTTTATAAGTATATTTCTGAATTTCCATGATTCAGTAGTTGTTATATTTGTAAAATTCGTTACAACCAAAGATGAAGCTGAATCAATTTTTTCCTTAATCTCTTCTAATAAAAGCTTTTTTTCTTCTCTCATAAATTTTTTTTCACCTTTTATGTAATATTTAATGATTGTAGATCAATAACTATACCTGGTCCCATAGTAGATGATAGTACTAAATTCCTAATATAAATTCCCCTGCAACTAGCTGGCTTTGCTTTAGTTATCGCACTCATTAATGTCTCGAAATTTTCTACTATTTTTTTTGTTTCAAAAGATAGTTTTCCTAAGATAGTATTAATAGCTGCATTCTTATCAACTTTAAATTCAACTTTTCCTGCTTTAATCTCTTTTACTGCTTTCGCTACATCTTGCGTTACTGTTCCAGATTTTGGAGTAGGCATTAAAGATCTAGGACCTAATATTTTTCCTAGTTTTCCCACTTCTCTCATCATATCAGGAGTTGCTATTACAGCATTAAAATCTAACCAACCACCTTTTATTTTTTCTACATACTCTTCTGCTCCAGCATAGTCAGCTCCTGCATCTAATGCTTCTTGAACCTTATTTGCTTTTGCAAAAACTAATACTTTAAGAGTTTTTCCACTTCCATGTGGAAGTGATACTGTACCTCTAACTTGCTGATCTGACTTCTTAGGATCTACACCTAATTTTATTGACATTTCTATTGATTCATCAAATTTCAACTTTGGACATTTTTTCAAAAGTTCAATAGCTTCTACAGTATTTAACTTTTGATTTTCCTCAACAATTTGAGATATTTTTTTAGCTCTTTTTGATTTTTTCATATTTTATTTATCCTTCTAAATCTATTCCCATGGATTTTGCTGTGCCAACAACCATTTGAACAGCAGCTTGTAGTGAAGATGCTCTTAAATCTGGCATCTTTCTTTTTGCAATTTTTTCCGCAATCGCTATTGTTATTTTTCCAACCTTTTCTCTGTTTGGTTCTTTAGATCCCTTCTCAATTTTTAGTTCTTGTAAAATCAATCTAGACATAGGAGGCTGCAAAGTTATGAAAGAAAAGGATCTATCATGATAAACTTCAATTACTACAGGAAGTACATCTCCTGCTTGCTTTTGAGTTCTTGCGTTAAAATCTTTACAAAAAGACATAATATTTAATCCGGCTGCACCTAGTGCTGGTCCAATTGGCGGTCCAGGATTTGCTTTTCCTGCAGGTATTTGCAGTTTTATTATTTTAACTATTTTTTTCTTTGCCATTTTCTCCTCAACTTAATTAATTTCCTCTAAAGAGGCTTGTTCGACTTGCCAAAACTCTAAATCATCAACTCTAGTATCTCTTCCAAATATTGAAACTAAAACAGAGAGTTTTCCTTTTTCATGGTTTATTTCAGTTACAGTTCCTATAAAGTTTATAAAAACACCTTCTGTTATTTTAACAACATCACCAATTTCAAATTTATGTTTTTGAACTACACCTTTTTTCTTCTCTTCTAACTCTTTTAAAATCTCGTCTACCTCTTTATCTGATAATGGAGAAGGCATACCTCCACCTAAAAAATCGATTACACTTGTTGTGTTTTTTACATATCCCCAAGACTCATCTGTTAAATTCATCTTGATAAGCATATAACCAGGCCATAGTTTTTTTTCTGTTATTTTTTGCTCACCCTTTTTCACTTCATGTACATTTTCAGTTGGCACTAAAACCTCTTCTATAAAATCCTGCATGCCAGTGGATTTTAAATTCTCTTCTAAGGTCCTTTTAACTTTTTTTTCATGACCCGATAAAACTTGAAGTACGTACCATTTCATCATAATATTATCCAAAAAGTATCCTTGCGATTAAACTAACAACATGAAGAGCATTTTTAATAACTAAATCAGCAATATAAATTGCTATTGAGAAAAAAAAAGTAACTCCTAGCACAATTTTAGTGCACGAAGCTAGCTCAACCTTCGTAGTCCAAGAAACTTTTTTCAACTCAACCTGAACTTCACGAAAATAATTTAACTTTTTTTTCTTAACTTTTAAATGTATTATTTTTGAACTTGCTGTCATTTTTGCCTTTTTCATATTAAAACTCTTTAAAACGAGTGCGGAGGGTGTCGAACCCCCGACCTGCGGCTTTGGAGGCCGCCGCTCTACCAACTAAGCTACGCACCCCCTAAACTCACTCTACTATCTTAGAAATTGTTCCAGCTCCTATTGTTCTGCCACCTTCTCTGACAGCAAAACGCATTCCTTCTTCCATAGCTATTGGATACATTAATTCTGCAGTAATCTCAACATTGTCACCTGGCATAACCATCTCTGTACCCTCTGGCAAAGTAACTGTACCTGTAACATCTGTTGTTCTTAGGAAAAATTGAGGACGATAACCAGTGAAAAATGGCTTATGTCTACCACCTTCATCTTTGGTTAATACATATATAGTTCCCATAAATTTTTTATGGGGGGTACATGTACCGGGAGCTGCTAAAACCATTCCTCTTTCTACGTCTTTTTTCTCGATTCCTCTTAAAAGAACTCCAACATTTTCTCCAGCTCTAGCTTCATCAAGCAATTTCTGGAACATCTCAAGACCTGTTGCAACTGTATCTCTAGTTTCTCTAACTCCGACGATTTGGATTTTATCATTTATCTTGATAATTCCTCTTTCAACTCTACCAGTTACAACTGTTCCTCTACCTGATATAGAAAAAACGTCTTCTATAGGTAGTAGAAATGGTTTGTCAACTTCTCTTTTAGGCTCAGGAATTTTTTCGTCAACAGCAGCCATAAGCTGTCCTATTGCTTCTTCATTTGCTTTATCACCTTCTAGTGCTTTTAAAGCTGAACCTTTAATGATTGGGACATCTTTATATCCTTTTTCTTCAAGAAGCTCTTGAAGTTCCATTTCAACTAGTTCAACTAGCTCTTCATCACCTTTTGATATTTGATCCATTTTGTTTAAGAAAACAACTATTGATGGAACACCTACCTGTTTTGCTAAAAGAATATGCTCTTTAGTTTGAGGCATAGGCCCATCTGTTGCAGCTACTACTAAAATAGCTCCATCCATTTGAGCAGCACCAGTAATCATGTTTTTAACATAATCTGCGTGTCCTGGACAGTCTACGTGAGCATAGTGTCTCTTGTCAGTTTCATACTCAACATGGGATGAGTTAATTGTTATACCACGAGTTTTTTCTTCGGGTGTATTATCGATAGATGCATAATCTCTATAGGTTGCTCCACCTTTTTCCGCCAAATATTTTGTGATTGCGGCAGTGAGTGTTGTCTTACCATGATCAACGTGCCCGATTGTTCCGATATTTACGTGAGGTTTTGTCCTTTTATACGTTTCTTTTGCCATTCTTATTCTCCTCCATAAGGCTGAAGTAATTTTTGATATATATTTCTTTTGATCTCTTTGCCCAAAGTAGGAATTGAACCTACGACCGCTTGCTTACCATGCAAGTGCTCTACCGCTGAGCTATCTGGGCATTTTCGAAAACAAATCTTTTTTAACATTGAAAGCATCTTAGCTTATTTTTTTTAACTTTTTAAATCAATAGTAATTTATTTATGTCGATAAGTAATTCGAGCTTTTGTCAAATCATAAGGAGACATTTCAACTGTCACTTTATCTCCGACATAAACCCTAATATTTCTCATTCTCATTTTTCCACAAAGATGTGCAAAAACAGTCATTCCGTTTTCTAGAGTTACTCTAAAACTCATATTCGGAAGCAGCTCTTGAACCTCTCCTTCTAACTTAATCGTCTCTTCTTTCGCCATTTTTACTAAATTTGAATCATAAACGCTATACAGTAAAACATCTTTTTGTCTTTAATGTCAATAACTTGCCACAAAAAACTTTTTTTTAATTTTTTTCTTATATGTTTCATCTAAAAATATGATTTAATAAAAATACCATCTCATATATATTTTTACAAAAACTTTTTTATATTATGACAACTAAAGTAACTTCTTTAAATCCCATTTTCACTCAAGATGCTAAAAAGGTATATAATGCAAATATTAGAAAAGCTAAAGTTTTAAAATTTGCTTCAATAATCAATTTTTTTGTTATTACAATATTTGCCATATACTTATTATCTCTTCTCAAAGTAAGCGCTGCAACCATACCAATGGTACACATAGCAATCGGTATTACAGCGCCAGTTATAGGAGTTATATTTTCTAGGCTTTTAATTTTATCAAAAAAATGTATTGAAACAGCCGCTTTCTATAAGAATGTTTTTAAAGAGTTAAACACCCTAAAAACTCAAAATGAATCTGATGTAAAAAAATATTTGGAAAAGATTAAATGCAATCCTAAAGATATAAAAAAAGCTATTCCTGCAATAGCTCATTTCAAAGCATGGCAGATAAAAAAAGAACAATCTTTAAATGAAATTGAAAAGCTTAAAAAAAACAATACTACGAATTCAAATTTAAGATATATTTTAGAGAAACAAAAACACGAAATACAAGAAAATGAAGTTTTAAGATCTAAATTAAAACTCGCTGAAATCCATCACATAATTGAAAATCCAACATCCAAAAAAAAATTAGAAGATTTTGGCATTAGAATTTCTTTAAGTTTTGCAAAAAGACACGCCTCCATATTATCTAAAGATGATGTATATTTTGTTTTTAAAGATAAAATTCAAAAAGAGAAACATAGGAAATGTTTAACATCTCAAGAAATAGATAATTTAGAAATCTCAGATATATCTAGATTAATTTTTTAAGGTTAACTATTTAGACATCTAATCATGGAAGACGCTGAAACAACCCTTAAATTTTGATAGGGCTCATCTAAAGTATTTATTAAAAACTTGATAGATTTTTTAGAACCTATATGACCTATAGCCTCTAAGATCTGTATTTTCATGTTATAGTCAGCATTAACGTATGCATCCTCTAAAGTAGCAATAACACTAGGGTCTTTCCCAAAAAGAGCTAATACTAAAGCAGCCTGAATTTTTACATCTGATTCTTTTTCATCTAAAAGCTCTTTTATAATATTTAGAGCCTCTTCATCCCCTTCTTTTAAAAGGGTTGCTGATGCAAAACCTGTTATACCCCACCCTTTTTGCCTTAAAAAGCTTTTTATAGCATCTAAGGCTCTTGAATCCTCTACAACAGCTAACATTGATAAAAGCTGCAGCCTTGTCATTTTATCGATCGCTTCTGGGTATCTAGGCATTTGATCAACGTGCCTAATATAGCTTGGATATAAAACTTCAAAAAGTGGGTTTTTTCTATTTTCCCACATAAGTTTGTCGTCATATTTTAAAAAAACAAATAATGTATCTGTTGCCTCTTTGACTAACTTTCTCTCTCCAATTAAACCTATTGCAATATTAGCTTTTACAAAAATATCTGGATGCTTGTCTAAAACAGTTTTTTTTAGCCTTAAACATTTATTGGGTAATTTACCGAGTACTGCTGCTGCAAACCTTGCATTATCAGTATCCGGATCGTAAAAATATTTCCTTAGCTTTTTTTCACCAAAGCTGTAGTTTTTCAAAATAGCTATATAGCTAGCTGTAATAGACACCTCAGGAGAGGGATCATCAACTGCTTTTAAAAGAAGTTTTTTTAGATCTCTATCTTTTATTTCATTTAAAAAGTTTAGAGATATTGCATTTAAAGCAGCTATTCTAACATCAGATATGGGATCCTCTGTGAGTGTAATTATTAGATCTTTAGCTTCTTTTACATCGAAATAACTAGTTAGGTCACAAGATAGTTTTCTAAGCCCAGCTTTTTTACTATCAGATAAACTTTTAATCTCCTCAAAATCGATGTTTTCCTTGATGTTTACTAAAGAAGAGATTGCTACTTCTTTTTCTTCAAAGGTAGCTTTTTCATTTGCTATGATCTCTTTAAGCTCATTTTCCCTCTCAAATACCTTCATTTTACCAATAGCCTTAATAACCTCTAATCTAACCAGCCAGAGTTTCTCATTTAAAAATAGGTTATTTACCATCTCTTTTAGAGGTTTATCCATATAAGAGGAAGATAGCTGCAAAGACACGCTTCTTATAATAGCATTTGAGTCTTTCATTGAGTTATTTAAGATTTTGATAGCTCTTACATCTTGTGTTAGATGCACCCCTATCAAAGTAGTAAGCCTTGTCGTATATTGGGTAGATTTTGATGCTTTATTTAAGATTGCCCAGGAGATATTTTCAATAGTATCAAAATTTAGGTTCTTAAAATCATCTTCATTTAAGTTTTTCAGCTCTTTAATAGCTTTTAGCTCCTCTCCATTTAAAGCTAAACACTCTAAGTACTTGAATTTCAGCTTATTAGAACCGCTGTTTTTATCAAAACTCAACTTTGCATCATCTAGCGCCGATGAAAAATCTTCTATAAGTATATGAGAGTTAATTCTTTCGAGCTGAGAGTTTTCTCCAGCAAAAGCGCAAGAAGCTAACAATAAGGATATTACAATAAAATGCTTCATAATACTCATTCGTTTTAAATCAATATAACCAAATAATAAAACATCTCAAAGGAAAAATTTCATTTTACCTGCTTCACTAAGAATATGTTAAGAAAATTAGTTATAATTAAATTTTAATATAAGTAATTAATATTAAGTAATTATTCAAATTTTATTAATTATAATTAAAATATTTATTGATATAATTTTAATAATCCGTTAATATACAAGCTTAATAAGTAAGAAAGCAATAAAAATATATAAAGGAGAAAATAATGACTACACCATCAACTCAATGGCGATATAACATAAAAAATAACACCCTACAATATGGGAGATCACCCGTTGAAGTATGTTTATCAACTGAAAGATCAAAAATCCATTTTTTTACTAAACTAATCCTTAAAAATAACAAACGTTATAAAATTTTTACAGAAAATGTAAAATTGTTTATAGACGAAGAGGCCATAAAAAGACCGATAAAGATGGAGTTTGTCTTAAGTAAAAGAGCATATAGAAGTCTAATGAAGTATAATTTAATTTCTTCAAATCACTTAGATTGTGCAACAGATTTAAAGACAGCAGAGCAATTTATAGGTTTTGACGGAAAACCAATAGATTTTTCTCTAACCCAAAATTAAGTACTATATCAATAATTCTGTAAGTTTTTAACAATCAATTCATTGCATAAGCACCTAAAAACAAGTTACTTGCTGTTATTATCTTAATAGAAATGAACTAAAAAACATTTTTTATATGGCAGCAAAACATTCGCTTCAAAGCCATTAAACATCAATAACTTAGGCATTTAGTTGCAATTAATTGAAATTAAACATAACTAATTAACTATAAACCTCTTAAAATATTAAAATAATCAAAAGAAAATTGACAATTATATAGTAATATGTTATTATAATAATGAGACTAATTATTTTATAATAATAAAAAGAACGGCTCAGGAGAACAAAATGTCTACTATAGGAAAAGTGATAAATGAAAATAATCGACAATTTACCTACAATGGTAACAAGATCGATAAGATTTCAAGAATCTCAATGTCTAAAAAACCAGAAACTTTTTTAAACAAAATTGATAATTTAGTTAATAGCATTTGGTATTCTGTTGCTAAATTTATCGCTAAGTTTGCTTCTTGGAAAGTAATCGAACTGAATGATCATAAATACGTTCTTACAAAAGATGCTTTCGCTAATATTTCAGATGTAGCTAATGCCATATTAAGTCCCCAAAATAGAGAAACAGCTGAAAGAGAAAAGCTAATTTCTGAAATTGAAGCATCTGTAAATGAGATCGGAACAACATTTAGACTTAAATTAGATATCCCTAAACTGGATCCTAATAAAGACCTTCAATATTATAAAAATATATCGCAAAATATTGAAAAACAACTACAACCATTTGTAAACGAAAACGCTCAGAAACTTTTAGGCTTGCATGAGGCAGAAAATGTTGTAGATAGTTTCATAGGGTCTTTTCAGGAAAAATTAAATGTATTAATAGAAAAATTTAATAATTATTTTAATAACATTCCTAGTTATGCAACTTTTAAAGTAAATGAGTCTGATACTGAAATAGAAGAAAACCAACAAGAAATTGAAAAAGTAAGCAAAGAAATTCTATCTTTAAAATCCGATATAAAAAGATTAGATAATTCTAATAAAGAACAGTTGGAGAGAGAATTGAAATCTCTTCAACAACATTTACTAAACTTTAAAAAAGACAATATACCTGATCATATGCTCATAAGAGAAAGTGAATTAATACAATTATTAGCTGAAATAGAAGGAAAAGAAGAAGTCGAAAAAATCCTAGAATCAAAAGAAAAAACCTTATCCCAACTTGAAAAAATACAGCTAGGTTTAGGAGAGACTTCTATACAACTTGGTAATAATCGAGAAACATCAAAAAATAATCCTGTTTCAGCTATGTCGATGGAAGAAATTACAGCTTATTTAACAAGTTTTGATCTTCAAAAAGAGAACTTCGACAACGAACTTGAACAACAAAGAACTATCTTAAGTGAGATTCAGAGTAAAAAACTTGATTTGCAAAATGAAATAAAAGAGCACCTGACAAATCAATTAAAAGCATTTTTTGATCTCTCTGATATCCCCCCAATCAAATTAGAAGTTGTTACAGATTCTCAAATATTTGAAAAGAGATTCCAAGATTCTAAAGAAAGATTACATCAATTTACGCTCTGGTTTAATGATGTAAAAAATGACCCCAAATTTCAAGACAATCCAGAAATACAAGCTAGTATAACAGATATGCGAAGTTTAATGACAGCAAACACTATTAGAAGCCAAACGGCTCGTTAGAATTCAATAGGACTATATTTAATTTGAATTTTCTCTTATCATTCAAACTAAATTAAATAATCAACTTAAATAATCTCACTCTCATTAAGAGTTCTTCCACCTAGAAGATGAAAATGCAGATGAAAAATACTCTGCCCTGCATCTTCCCCTACATTCGTAAGTAACCGATAGGTTTTTTCTACTTTAAACTCTTTAGCTAATTTTTGAGATACCTCTATCATCCTACCTATAATTGGAAGATCTTTTTTCTCTATCTCTTGAAAAGATTCAATCACTTTTTTTGAAATTATAAGCAAATGAACAGGCGCTTTTGGGAACTTATCTTTGATCGCAATAACCACATCATCTTCATATAAAATTGTAGCTGGAATCTCTTTATTTATAATCTTTTCAAAGATCGTTGCCATAATCAATACCTGATTTTTTAAATACATATTTCAGAGCTTTAATAGCATCTTCTTTAGCCTTCCAAATAGATATGAACCTACCTTTATGACAAAATATAGCGCCATCAATTTTTGAGACTTTTTGAAGATCTCTATCGTGAAGACCTGCCCATTCTAAAGGAAGAGGAAACCTTACTTTCATTCGAGAGTTGCTATCAGGTGGGATAGCTCTTAGCTTATAATGAGTTTGAGTAGGCATAACAACAAAAAGGGCTTTGTGAGACTCTCCTCCTAGCTCAAAAAAAGCATCAAGCCAAGGAATAGACTCTTCAAAAAGTAGGTATTTTTTGTTAGGCTCCATTGCCTTTTTAACTTTATGTGAGCATTTTTTAGAGTAAAAAAAGCGCTCTTGCATTCTTTTTAGATGCGAATAAGCGAATTCAACAGCTTTATAAAAGGCAGATAATCTCTCTTTGCTAGAAGCGTTGTAATCTATTGGAATAAAATTAGCGATAATTTGAGAAAATGAGTAACCTCTATTTTCAGTTTTACCAATGTCGTGAGCATCTACATTTTTAATTAAAGAGTAATTGAGATGATCATAGAGTGTTTGATCTATGAAGGCTTGATTTTTTAAGTAAAGAAGAATCATTCCTGCACTAGCGAGCTCCCCTGAGTATTCCTTTTGATGATGATCAAATCTTTTGATTTTGGGATCATATATGCCTCCTACATCACAAACATATTCGCATTGATTTATTGTTGTTTGATCTCTTGATCTAAAGATTTTATCTTTATCGATAAGATCAAATAAGAGAAGCAGGGCGCATGCGCAAACTTCATCTGCATGAAATGATCCATCATGAGTACCAAAGCTTCTTTTTATAATTTCTTTTTCCATAATCAGATGAGTTTATATAGTCGAAAATTTAACTACAAGAAATTCTCTAGCTCATTAAATTTAAATTTTTAATAATGGAGTCAAGAGAGTGAATTATGAAAAATTATCTTATATCTACACATTTTGATTTAATAACTGAAGATGGACTTATTGTAGATATAAAAAAGGTAGATGAAAAAAAAGTTTTAGCTACTATAAAAATCAAAGATATCTCAGATGCTTTTTTAGGATTTAATGCTAAAGGAGAAAATATCTTATTTAACCTAAAAAGCACTCTAGCGCAACTAGGTGTTGATGCTATAAAAAAAGAGATAGATCTTAGTAAAACAAAAAAAACAGCCGAAATATTAATTGAGATAATAGCGCACACTCCAATAGCTCAAAAAATGATAAGTTTACTACGAAAAAATGATTATGTTGGAAAGTTATTCGTTGAAGAGAATTCAAGAAAAGTTAGAGACCCTTCATATTTAACTCGAATGTTTTTAAGAAAGGATAGATTAAACAGACCTCTTTTATCATTTAATGAGAGAAAAGAAGGAGAGCTAATTTTAGAGAAAAAAGATGGATACACTATAGCTTTTTTACCGATAAAAAAAGGAAAGATCTCTTACACAAATGAAATTGAAAATTTCTTGCCTGCGCTATCTAAGATATTATCCTATAAAAATTATCCAACAAGAGATCTTTTAAAACTCTATCAGAGATTTGAAAAAAATGAAAAAACAGATATTCAAAAGAATGATTGTTTACTTGTTAAAACAGATCCTCTCTACATTAGAACTGTTTTTGCAAAGGTATCTGAAACCTATTTACCAAAGGGTTTTCATCATACATCTGCATGTATCTTGGAACCAAATACTTTAGCATCTGGAGATATCTATGAGTTTTATGGATCTTCAAGTATTGAATTAAAACATATCCCACTAGAGTTTTATACATTAGAGCCACATAGAGAATACGTCTTTTTTGAAGATAGAGATCAACTCCAAGAAAAACTAGAAGACACAAAAGTTTTATTCGATGCTATAGAAACAGCACCAAAACCAGAAAATAAATTAGCTTCAGTATACATTGTAAAAGGAACAGAACTAGATAAGTTAAATGAAACCTCTTGGATAGTTAGAGATCCTAAGAAACATGATTTTCCGGGTCTAGATGAGCCTGAGGTTCAAGCTCATTTAGTTGAAAAATATATAAAAGAGCAACCATCTTATCCCTTTTTAAAAGCTATTGAAGATGGTCTAATTACTTCTCAAGGTATTTTATTAACTAGGCATTTTCCATCACCACTACTTAAAAAGATGCTACTCTCTGATACAATTCAAAGAAATGTTAAAGGGATATATTTTCAATATCCATCTAGATCTAACGATGAGTTTTTCTCTCATGAAGACAGAGCTTTTTTACTAGATCTAGCTAAATTTGCTATTCCAATTTTTTGGATAGATAATGCAAGTAAAAGAGTTTTGCAATACGCCTTAAGACCTCAAAAAGACGCTGGAATGTTTCTTCCGGTAAATTTAATAAATGAATTTAGAAAAGCTACATTTTTTGGAGTTTATGGATCAAATCTAATAGCTGGAAGATTTGATGAGGAACTAAAAAAGCTACTTAATGGAATTTTAAAATTAAGAGAAAAAGTAGATCATCCCCTTCTTTATAAAAACACTCCGCTTGCTTTAGTTACGGGAGGAGGACCAGGCGCTATGGAACTTGGTAATAAAATTGCAAAAGAGCTCAAAATCTTGTCTTGCGCTAATTTAGTAGATTTTAGAACAAATGGATCTTCAGTTGTAAATGAACAAAAATCAAATCCCTATATAGATGCTAAAATGACATATAGATTAGATAGGTTGGTTGAAAGACAAGCTGAATTCTACTTAGATTTTCCTATGTTTTTAATGGGAGGGATTGGAGCTGATTTTGAACTTTTATTAGAAGAGGTAAATAGAAAAACAGGCTCCTCCCCTGCAAACCCTATACTTCTTTTTGGAAGTAATGATTACTGGACGGGAAAAATTACCTCAAGGTTTCAGACGAATCTAAAATCTGGTACTATAAAAGGTTCAGAGTGGGTCTCTAATTGCTTTTATGCAATTCAAACAGCTGAGCAAGGCCTAAAAATATACAAAGATTTTTTTGAAAACAAACTACCTATCGGAAAAAAAGGTCCGATTTATCAAGAAGGCTTTTGTTCAAATTATTAACTTCTTTACTTTAGCTATCCTTTTGCTGTAATATTTCTGATCTAACAATAATTTTGAATAATTTAAAGATATGGAATACTCAGTAACTATTAAAAATAATTTAACTCGCGAAAATTATACTTTTGAAGATCCAAATGCTGATTTAAAAATAAATGGAAATTTAAAGTGTCGAAATACAATTTCTATTAATGCGAATA